>JAJYPG010000155.1 GCA_021795535.1 Planctomycetota bacterium | reverse complement strand
AAACCACGGAAATTACGCGGATTGGGGCAACCATGGCCTGATTGACACCCCTTGCAGTCGGCCTGTGAATCCATGTCACCGGGCTTCCGAATAAATAGTCAAGCAAAATCATTGCCAAACGCGAAAACGGGCCAGGCAATTTTTCCAGACGGGACGGAAAGTGGCTGTTTTTGGCCTACAATACATGCCAAAAATGTGTTCGACGAACTGGCGAAAGCGGCTGAGGACAGCCGCGCTCCCAGAGGCCCGGAAAAATTGACGCGCCCGCGAAAACGGGCCAGGTTAAAATTAGGATTTTTTCCGATACCCGTATACAAGTTTTCCCACAAGACATTCCCGCCCGTGGCCGCTATCCTGTATATTGGGTTGGTTTGGTAAGTTAAGCTGCAGGATGATAATGTCGGAATACCCAATCTTTTTAAGGCTCGCTGGAGAAAAGGTCCTGATTATTGGTGGCGGCATTGTTGGCTTGCGAAAAACGCGGGGCCTTCTGGCGGCCAATGCCCGCGTCACGGTTATCAGCCCCACCTTTCATCCTGAATTTGCGACACTGCCGACGGTTTCGCTTATTTACCAGTCTTATTACGCCGGATGGCTCAACGCGCCGGGACAGCCACAGTGGCGACTGGTTTTTGTGGCCACGAACAACCCGGTCGTTAATGCTCAGGCCAGCGATGACGCGCGTCACGCCAATATATTCTGCTGTCGATGTGATGATCGGTTTGCGGGAGATTTTGTGGGTGCGGCAACGGCCACAAATGGGCCTCTGACCCTTGCACTGGGCACTGGAGGAGCCTCACCGGTAATATCGACAAAACTGGTGCGGGACTTAATTGCCAATATTCCCCGGGAGGTTGTGGACCATGCGGCCCTTATGCAGCGTTGGCGATCCATCATTCTTGAACAGATACCCCAAGCCGAACGTCGCCATGATTTACTTCGCAGACTGGCTTCCGCAGAGGTTCTTGACGTGGTAAAACGTGGCGGATCTGTAGCGGGCGAAAACGTGTTTTTCAACCTGCTGGCAGAGGCACAAGCCCAGAAAGCGGAACGTGGAACTGGGCCGCCACTGGTACCTGCCACGGCGAAAACCAACGAAAGACGGGTGCAGGACTAATGCCACCGGAACATAGCCATTTAACAGTTTTACAGTTTGCGGTCACGCTGATCGCGTGCGCGGCATTCACAGGCGCATTCTGGATGGAACTGCGGGAATTGTCCAACATAGTGGCCCCCCGTCGTCCGTTAAACGTGCCAATTGGCGGTCTGGTTGGCCTGGGATCTTTGCTGGCCGCGCTGCTGCTGGTAAGCCGTGGGGTTGACGCCCGTCAGCTCTCGCTTCCCCTGGCGGACTATTTTGATGCTTTCCTGTTACTCTCTCTGCTTCTGGCCGGGCTGTGGACATGGTTTGACTGGACCAATCACCTCAAGGGACTCGCCACATTTTTACTGCCGATGATCACGATTCTGATACTGATGGGCGCGGGCCTGGAACTTGCCGGCTACCATCATTTTCACGCACACAATCCATGGATCATGGTGCATATTATAAGCGTTCTGGTGGGTGCGGTATTTTTTGCTGTAGGCTGTGTAGGCGGTTTTGTGTATCTCCTGGCGGACTGGCGGCTTCGCACACGCAACCGGACTGGCTGGAAAATGATACCCCTGCCGCCTTTGGCGACACTGGAAAAATTCAATCGCAATGCCATTTTACTGGGCTTTCCGCTCCTTACTCTGGCAGCCGTAACGGGTATTTTCCGCGCCGTGGAAGACCCCGCGGCCATGGGAACACACTGGTTTTACACGCCAAAGTTCATTCTGGCGACACTGGTATGGCTGGTCTATGCGGCCCTGCTGAGCATCAAGCTCACGCCAGCAATGCGCGGTTCGCGCACGGCCATATTAAACATTATTGGCTTTGTGCTTCTTCTGGCGGTTTTCGTGGCGATGAACTGGATGCCGGGAGGATGAGATGACCGAGCCAATAAATACCGCCATTCCCCCACTTCTGGTGGTGGGATTAAATCATAAAAGTGCGCCGGTGCATGTGCGCGAAAGTGTGGCATTTAATCATGCGCAAACGATGGCGGCGCTGCGGGATTTTCACGTCCGAATGCCACATCTTGAGGCGGTTATTGTTTCGACCTGCAATCGCGTGGAAATTTATGCGGCGATGCGCGAGGTTAGAACAGGCGGAGGCTGCCCGGCACAAACCCCGACAGCCAGTTTGTGCGGTCCTGAAATATTGATCGCTTTTCTGGCCAGTCAACATGCCATGGAGGTCAACACCCTGGCCAGCCACACCTATCACCTTGCGGGACAGGCCGCGGTGGAGCATCTGTTTTCCGTTGCCGGATCGCTTGATTCCATGGTTCTGGGTGAAACCCAGATTCTCGCCCAGGTCAAACAGGCTTATCAATTGGCCAAAGAGGCGGAGAGTGTCGGTCCGATTCTTCACGGACTTTTCCAGAAGGCCTTTTCCGCGGCCAAGGAAGTTCATGAACGGACGGAACTTGGTGGTGGCCGGGTATCGATTGCCAGCGTTGCGGTGGACCTGCTGCACGATGTTTTTGATCGTTTTGACGACAAAGTGGTGCTGGTTGTTGGTGCTGGGAAAATGGCCGAGCTTATGCTCCGGCAAATGCAAACAGTCAAGCCGGGCCGCATTCTGGTGACCAACCGGACGGCGGAAAGCGGTCGGCATCTGGCCGAACAATTTTCCCTGGAAACGGCGGACTTTGCCAACCTCAGCGATCTTCTGGTTGAAGCGGATATTGTGCTTACCAGCACCGGATCGCGGGAACCGATAATCTCCGCGGAGCGCGTGCGGTCTTTAATGCGACCGCGGCATTACCGTCCGCTGGTGATGGTGGATATTGCGGTGCCGCGCGATGTTGAGGAGAGTGTTTCACGAATCAAAAACGTATACCTGTATAACATTGACGATCTGGAAAACACGGCGCAGGCCAATCGGCGGAACCGGGGCGATCAGGTGGATCAAAGCCGAGCGGTTATTGCCACGCATGTCCGCGATTTCATGCAATGGTTTGCCACGCGAAACACCGGGCCGGTGGTACGGGCACTTTACGATCACTTCCGCACAATGGGCCGCCTTGAGGTTGATGAGCTTCTGGCGACACATCCCAGCCTTTCCGAGGCACAGTGTGACGCCATTCGCAAAATGACGCACCGACTGATTGGCAAAATTCTACACGCCCCGGTTTCCCAGCTTACCGGTCAGGCGCCGGGAAACGGAACAGAGCAACCACATGAGACCGTACATCTGGCCCGGGCAATTGTTCAACTTTTTCAGCTTCCACCGGAGCTTCCCATAAAAACCGTGGAAATGCCGGAACCACCACATGCCGCCCCGCCGCAACGGGTTCGGGATGATTCCGCCAAGTCCTCCGGCCCGGTTGAGTCGCGTGCCGCAATTCAATGAGCAATAGGCAAAACGGCCATAACGGCATATAACAACGCCATTCCGGCATTGATAGTCACACAACAGTTCATATAACATTTATTCGGGATATTTTTCTTTTGAATTTCACCAGCATAAGCCGATGAAAATGTTGTCGCCGGGCTTCGCCTTCCGTCGTGATATGGCTGAGCCGGGTGCGGTCGAATCGGTGTTGTTCTCCGGATAAAAAGAATCACTTCAAACTCCGGTGAACACGCGGCGGTTATTCGGAAATTGAGTTCTGATTATTACCGCTCTATCTGTATATTCGACCAGGTTTTCAGATATGGCTATTTCGGCATAACACGAAGTAACCGCAAATCGTGAAGCATCTGGCGCTTCTGTTGTTGATGATAACACATGTCGCTATCTGGCGCGGACGTTTCGCCAACCGGATGGCGGGTTTATATTTTTTAAGGGATTTCTTATGCGTTTCTCCAAACACACAGGTCTTGGTCTGGTCTCCACGGTTGCGCTGGCAATTGCCGGGGGGCTGACACTCTCATCCAATGCCGGGGCCAACACAACACAATGGAACTTCGCGGCAAAGCTGGGGACACTGGGAACCAGCCAGAGCTATTCCGGGGTCGCATCCAATGGATCAGGACCAGCCATCACGGCTTACGGCTACCAGATCACGGATGCAACATCGCAAGCCCATGACCGCAGCCACGAACATGGGCAGTCGGAAGATCATGGCCACCGCCACAAAAAGGGGCAGTCGGATGATACCGCCAACCAGATCACATGCGCTACATCCAGTAGCCATGATCTGTACGGCAAACTCGGCGGCGGCGATGAAAACGGGTTGGGATTGAACCGTTTTGTCGATGGCGAAATTGACAGTTTTTCGCAACATGGCAGGAGCCAGGTCGGCTTTATTCAACTCGACCTGTCCAATGTCATCACCTCCTACAATGGAACCGGGACACTAACTGTTGATCTCGGAAGCGTAACCGGTTCAGATGCCTATGTGCTTTCGGCAACAAACAGACTTGGCCAGATCGGCAGCGAGATTGTATCGGGTGGGGCAACGCCCTCCGGCATCGCCCGGCAAGTCGTATCACTTTGCCACTTCAATCTGGCGGACCGGTATATGACCATCAGCGCAACAACGGGCAGCAGCGTGTTACTGAGATCTTTACAATACAGCGGCACCAGTCCGAACGCCGATGCACCGGAGCCAACCGCCTTGGCGGTGTTCGTTCTTGGTGGCATGGCGCTGCTGCTGATGCCACGCACGAAACCAACAGGTGCCTGACAATTGTGCCGCCTGCCGAAGCAAACCGCCTTGGCATTAAACCAGTCATACGAACAATGTGCGACTTTATTCTACAGATTCATCCGCATGCCAGCCGCGGGTTTACACCACGCAGCTACGGGAGTTATCCCGTGGCCCGTTTGATGTGATTAAAAATGTGCCGTTTCGCCTATTTGCCGTCTTTCCTTGAGCTCCACTGATCTACTGCTAAACT
>JAJYPG010000154.1 GCA_021795535.1 Planctomycetota bacterium | reverse complement strand
AATCTGTACTCACGTTATGCCCTGCCATTGGAACTGGCGGGCATTCTCCTGACAATTTCCCTTGTCGGTGCGGTGATGATTGCCCGGAAAAATGAGCCAAACGCTCATATTCTTGGCGCCGGAGACTTGCCTGCCGAATGATCGGACAGGCGAAACAGGTTGGAATATTTTTTAGCGGCGATAACGTTATGCAAACCTTCGGCAACTCAATTCTTTCCCATTACCTGGCACTGGGCGCGACGCTGTTTGCCATCGGCCTTGTTGGTTTCATGGTGCGCCGCAACATGATCATGATTTTTCTGTCCACGGAAATAATGTTTCAGGGCATTGCGGTTAATCTCATTGCCTTCAGCCGTTACTGGCAAAATGCCGACGGCCAGTCGTTTGTTATTTTTGTTTTGACTGTGGCGGCGGCGGAAGCTTCGCTGGCGCTGGGTCTGGTGGTAATGTTGTTTCGTCGGCGGCGCACGCTCAATGTGGATGCCTGGTCCGACTTGCAGGGATGAGCGGCCCTATTTGCCCCGCCGATGTGGCGGTGCGGCCATCCCGCTTCCACAGCCGTTGCTGCGGAATTGCTGATTGTGGGCAAATAGCCCGGAGAGTTTTGTGCTTTCAGAAACTTTGGCCGTTCTCGGCGGATTACATTTAACAGCACTGCAGACCGCGGCGCTTATACCCGTTTTTCCTCTGGTCGCGGCAGTGGTGATTACTCTTTTTGGGTCGCGCCTGCTGAAGGGGGCATCACATGCCCCGGCGATCATTGGCGTGGCGGTCTCATTTGTTCTGGCCTTGGCTCTGCTGGTGGCGCTGCAAACCGGAAAACTCGCCAGTCCCAATACCACATACC
Organism: Planctomycetota bacterium; assembly: GCA_021795535.1. The sequence continues at coordinate 4,106 of JAJYPG010000154.1, read as the reverse complement.
TTCAGGCGAATTTATGGCCGTGGATTGCCGCTGGCGGATTCAAAGCGTCCATCGGCGTTTTTGTGGACCCGCTTTCCAGCCTGTTTTTGGCCTTTGTGACCGGCATTTCCCTGCTCATTTTCATTTATTCGTCAGGTTATATGGCCGGCGATTATGGTTACTACCGGTTCTTCGCTTACTTGAGTTTTTTCGTTTTCTCCATGACGGTTCTGGTTCTGGCCAATAATTTTCTGCTGGTTTACCTGGGCTGGGAAGGTGTGGGGTTGGCCAGTTATCTGCTGGTGGGCTATTACTATCCCAAACCCTCCGCCCGTGATGCGGCCACCAAGGCTTTTGTTGTCAACCGTATTGGTGATACCTGTTTTGCGGTGGCCATTTTCCTGATTTATCTGAATTTTCATTCGCTGCAATTTTCCGATGTTTTTTATGGCTCGCTGGCCAATCCCTTTTTCGTTCTGCACCATCATGCCGCCATTTTCTGGATCACTCTGCTGCTTATGTTCGCGGCTTTTGCCAAGTCAGCACAGTTTCCCCTGCATGTCTGGTTGCCTGATGCCATGGAAGGCCCCACGCCGGTGTCCGCCCTTATTCACGCCGCCACCATGGTCACCGCGGGCGTTTACCTGATCGCGCGGTGTATGCCTCTGTTCCGGCTGGATATGCCAGTGCTGCATCTGGTGGGAATTATTGGATGCTTCACCGCGTTTATGGCCGCCACCATCGCCTGCTGTCAATATGACATCAAACGCATTTTTGCCTATTCCACTATTTCGCAGCTTGGTTACATGTTCATGGGACTGGGGGTGGCCGCCGGGTCTGCGGCGGTGTTCCATGTTTTTACCCATGCGTTTTTCAAAGCACTGCTGTTCCTTTCCGCTGGTTCAGTCATGCACGCCATGGGCGGTGAACTGGATTTCCGTAAAATGTCCGGCCTGCGTAAACGCATGCCCATTACCACCGTTTGCATTTTAATGGGATGTCTGGCTTTGGCTGGTATGCCCCCCTGGGCCGGTTTTTTCAGCAAGGGTGAAATTCTGGATGCTGTCATGAATTCCACCTGGCATTTTGGGCCTATTTTGGCCATCATTGGCATGTTTACCGCCTTAATTACGGCCTATTACACGTTCCGGGTGTTTTTCCGCGTGTTCATGGGCGCTGAAATATTGCCGGCCACCGCCGGTGGACATGAGCCTTCCGCCTTCGCACTGCCGGAAGAATCTGGACATGAGACTGACAACTCCCATGGCCACGCCCATGATGCCCACCAATCCCACCAGGTCCCCAAAAACCTGGATGGGTCCTTTGTCATGTGGATGCCGCTGGTGCTGCTGGCCATTGGGGCTACATTTGCCGGCTTTTTGGGAGTTTTTGGCGGACAGGGACACGCGGGCGGATGGATTGGTAATTTTCTTGGTCGCGTCCATCTGAATCACACCGTCCATTACGCGATTTCCGCCAGCGGTATTCCGCAGGCTCTCGTTAGCGCGGTGCGGGTGAATCCATATATTATGATGGGGTTGGATGCGACGCTGGCTGTTATCGGCGTTCTCATCGCGCTGTATTTTCATCTTCTGAATCGCGCCGCAGCAACTCGTGCGGCCGCCTCAATGCCGCTGCTGGTAAAGTTCCTGGAAAACAAATGGTATTTCGATGAACTTTACCACTACACTCTGGTCAAGCCGCTACGTCTGCTGGGCCACGCACTTTCGATTTTTGATCGCTTCGCCGTGGATGGGCTGGTTTTCCTCGTCGGTTTTGCTCCGCAACTTACCGGCTATACCATCAAACCGACGCAAAGTGGCCGCCTGCGTTATTACGGCATAGGCATGGTGACGGGTGTTGCGGTGGTGGTTCTGGGAGTGCTGTATTTGCTTCGCTGAATGGCGTAGCGGGAACCAACGCGGAGAATTGAACGGGGGCTAAATGGCCCGACGGCACCAGAACCCGAAAATTTCTGGTATTGCAGACTGGATTGAACAAACTATGAACCATTTGACTCTTGTCATCATGCTCTTAATTCCTGTGCTGGGGGCGCTGCTTGTTTTTATCACACCCAAACAGGCTGCCGTTAAAGCCGCCGGCCCCATGGCCCTGGTTTTTGCCGTAATCCCGGCGCTTATTGGCATCACCCTGCTGACGCGGTTTAACTATAGTGACGGCGGTGCCTGGCAATTTGCCTTCAAGACCAATTGGATTCCGCAATTTGGCGTTCATTTTTCAATCGGGATCGATTCGATCGGCCTCTGGCTGTTGATGCTTACCCTGCTTATCACGCCTGTGGCCATACTGGATAGTTTTGACAAAGTGCATATCCGCCACAATGAATTCTACGGCTGGATGCTGCTGCTTTACGCCTCGACCATGGGCGTGTTTATGGCGCACGATGTGTTGCTGTTTTATCTGTTTTTTGAATTTACCATTATTCCCTCCTTTTTTCTGATTGGCATCTGGGGGCATTCCGAACGCCGCCGCGCCGCGGGCAAATTTTTTCTGTATGCCTTCACCGGCTCTGTTTTTCTGCTTGTTTCACTGATTTATCTGGCCTGGGTTCATGCGGAAAAATTTCATACCTATTCTTTCACCCTCTCCGGGCTGTATCAGGCCGGCGCTTCGCTGCCGGCCTGGCAGCAGGGATTGGTCTTCACCGGCCTGCTGATTGGTTTTCTGATTAAAGTGCCGCTGTTTCCGCTGCACACCTGGATGCCTTCTTCCATCAGTGAATCTTCCACGCCAGCCTCGGTAATGATCGCGGGCTTTAAGCTTGGGGCTTATGGTCTACTGCGATTCGCCTTGCCACTACTGCCCCTGGCGGCCCTGAAGTTCACCCCGTGGCTCGCCGGCCTTTGCGTATTTTCCATTATTTTTGGCGGGCTGGTAAGTTGGGTGCAGCGCGACATGAAAAAGCTTATTGCTTATTCCATTGTCAGCCACCTGGGTTTGTGCATACTGGCCTTTCTGGCGCTGACCACCAGCGGCCTTGTCGGAGGCATGCTGGTAATGATCAACTCCGGTATTCTGGCCGCGGCTTTGCTTCTGGTCATGGGCATGATTTATAGTCGCTACCAGACGCGCAGCCTGCATGATGTTTCCGGACTGGCTCGGCGTCTTCCCGCTCTGGGTTTTTTCGCGGTCTTTTTTGCCATGGGAACCGCGGCCGTTCCAGGACTCAACGGCTTTGTAAGCGAAATTCTTTCGCTGGTTGGAACGTATGTCAGCGGATCAAAGGGCCATGGTGGAGCATTGGGACCGGCGTTTGCCATTCCCGCGGTTTTCGGAATGATTTTAGGTGCCCTGTACATGTTGTACTTTGTGGCCAAGGTCATTTTTGGTCCGATGGTTGAACCCATTGCTGAACCGGACGGCGCGGGAGGAAGTGATTCCCACTATTCTGACCGCCAACTCCCCAAAGACCTTTCCCTGCGCGAATGGTGCGTGCTTACACCGCTGGCGGTCATCGTCTTGTTCCTGGGTGTCTATCCGATCCCGGTGACCAATTCGCTGGATGCCCCGATGCGTAAATTGCAATCCCACGCAATTGCGGCGGAGGTTTCATCCGTGCGATATAAAGCAAATGCAACAGTATTGAATGTTTCTGATGGTTCCAATGTTTTTCGAGCGGGCAATACCGCTCCGCGATTGGCGTCCATCGCCCCGTTGCACTAATTGGAAATTTCCGAGGTTGAAGTTGTGACAACAAACATAAATGGTCTTTGTCCTGAAATCATTATGATATGCGGAGCGCTGCTGGTCATGATGATGGGGTTGGCCCGGTCCGACACCGTGCGCCGCAGCACCCTGGGCGTGGCTGTGGTGACTCTGATTCTCGCATTCATCGCCGCACTGCGCATTGGCGGTATCGGCGTTACCGCCAACTGGACGCTCTGGCCACTGGCCACCTATGACACCCTGTTGACCTGCGGTATCGGCATTCTTGCCGTTCTATCCTCGGCCGGGATGCCTTTTGAATTTGAACCCGGCAAGCCCGACAAACACAACCGCGGCGAATATTTCGCCTTGCTGCTCACGTCTTTGGCGGGCGTAAGCATGATCGCCAAGACCACCAATCTGATCTGGCTTTTTCTGGCCCTGGAACTGGTTTCCATTCC
>JAJYPG010000153.1 GCA_021795535.1 Planctomycetota bacterium | reverse complement strand
TAGTTGCAAAAATAAAGCAAGTCAATTTGATATATCGGATGGCCATACCCGATTAACCTGATTTTGCGGGATTTTCTGTATCAACGGTTTATTTTCAATAAACCCGGCGAAAAGCCGGCGTTAAATGAAAGGAGTAACCCATTGCGCCTCTGGCCATCGGAAATACCACGCATTTTCATCCATTTGCATCATATCCGGATTTTTACTGATAGCCGATGGGTAGGTTAAGAATCAAAAATCGCCAGCCATTGCCCGGGGCGGGAATCGAACCCGCACGACCCTAACGGGTCACAGGATTTTAAATCCTGAGCGTCTGCCGTTCCGCCACCCGGGCTTGTCCTGCCGCTGTTTTTTTGGCAGCCCTTCTATTGTCGGCATTGTAGGCGAATTGGCAATATCGCGTGTCATGGAAACCGCAAATTTGCGGGCCTGCCGTCTCTGGCCGAGGCTTTTGGGTACTGTTTGCGACAAATCAGGAAACCAACTACGGCCTTTTTTTTCGCCATATTCCAAGCCGGAGAAGAGCGTGGCAACCAGCAAATTGCGTGGTTTTGGAACTTGTGACTGGGTTGTTTCAGGCGATTTTACAGCCTGTACGACCTGCCCCGGCACACAAAACCCAAGAAAAACAGTGTTTTTTTTACGGCACGCTTGTATCCTGCATAAATCAGGCTATGATGTGCATCTGGTTCTGGTTTTCTTTGTTTTTTTATAAAGGATTTGCTCATGGCAGACAAAGCACCAACGAAAAGTGAGATTCTCGCAGCCATTTCCGCGGAGACGGAACTTTCGCGAAAACAAGTCGCGTCCGTAATGGATGCGATGGCTGGCCTCATCAGCAAGAATCTCGGCAAGAAAGGCCCCGGCCTTTTTGTCGTCCCCAGCCTGATGAAAATCACCGTCATCAACAAACCGGCCACCAAGGCGCGCAAGGGCATCAACCCCTTCACCAAAGAAGAGGTTATGTTCAAGGCCAAGCCAGCCCGTCGCGTCATTAAGGTGCGGCCGCTCAAAGCTCTCAAAGACATGGCCAAGTAATAATGCGGCAACTTAATCATCTCATCTCATACCCGTCTGTATACGTGTATGACGGGTGTAGGATGAGTTGCTTGTCGCCAAGGGGTGGTTTGTCCATCTGTGGAACCTGGTGACAAGGGTATAATCTTGGCAGGCGTTCTTGTTGCGGCTACCGCGGTGCAACCGTCATGGCATCCGCAACGGACCTGTTGTGATTAAACCACCACGCATTTACAATCAAGCAAAACCATGCGGTGCAGGTGTGCGCCGCATGGTTTTTTTGTTATCTCCCGCTTTACTCTGTTGATACCATCAATACTCCGTTATCAGAGTCCCTGTCCACCGCGAAGTTCGTCCAACGCCTGATATTTTGCCTCCCGTGCAATGAGCTTCAACAATTTTCGCCGCAGCTTTCGCTCATGGGTGGAGAGTCTGGCCATTGGCGTCAGTAATTTCACCCCGCGTTTCCAGCTTTCCAGTGCCAGGTCATTTTTATTGAGTTTATGCAGTGTGTCGCCAAGGTGCAGGTATTCCGCCGGATTATTTCTCCCAGGCAATCCAATGGCAATTTTGAATTCCGCCAGGGCGTTTGGGAATTCTCCGAGCCGATAGTAAATCCATCCCAAAGTATCGCGCGAAGCGGAATCCATTGGATATTCCCGCACGGCCAGCGTGGCCATTTCCAGAGCCCTGTGCAGGCGTGCGTGGCGTTGTGCCCAGAGGTAAGCCAGGTCATTATTCGCTTCGGCATTGGTGGGATCAATGCGGAGAACCTGTCGCATAACGGATTCATATTGTTGCATATTTCCATCCTGATAACGCGCATTGGCCAGCGAAAACAAGTCCGACACACGCACATCTACCCGCCGAGCCAGGCGTTCCAATATCGCGATCCGCTTTTTTTGCTGATGTGTCCGCCGAAAATAATCACTACGCAGCAAGTCAACCCACCGCCGGTGGGGCATGGCCTTATGCAGCCGCCCGAGCAGCCGCCCGGCCTGTTTTACCCGATGTTCACTCATTAACAATTGTGCATATATCTCTTCTCGCACTGCTGACCGCGGCGCACGGCGCACATAGGCCCGCGTTAAGGCCAGAGCCTCTTTTCCCTTGTCTTCCAGCACCAGACTGCGCAGCAGCGTCGCCATCAAGCCAGGATCATCCGGGTGTTGCAGCAGCGCGACTTTTCTGACTGCCACCGCCTGGGGAATCCTGTGCTGATCCATGTCATCATTCCATAACGCCAAGGCAATTTCCCGGCTGCGCGGGTTCAGATGCAGTCCGCGACGCAGCACCGCCCGGGCGCTGGCGAAATTGCCCTTTTGTGCATCCAGACGGGCGGCGAGCACCACACTGAAGGGGTCCTTGGGAAAACTTGCGATGTAAAGATGCTCCAGTTTTTCCTCCAGCGGCTTATTTTTGTGCGACTGTGCCAGATGCAGCAGGCCGCGGAAGGCGGGAGTGAAATCCGGAAAGAAATTCAAAATGTAAACCAGTTCATGAATTTTCAGATTTTCTTCGCCCCGTGCCCCATAGACCCGTGCCAAAACCCAATGCCCCAGCAAAACATGCGGATGCCTGCGCGTGTAGGCCATTGCCAGCCGCAAGGCATCAATGGTTCGATCCTGCCCCAGATAAATGGCAATCTGCTGCACCAGTCTATCAGGATGATGGTCCAGGTGGCCAATCCCCTGAAGCAGCGCAAAACGCGCGGCCTTGAAATCATGGCGTAGAAAAAGTTGCCACGAAATAAATTTTTGCACGCCTGGGAGATGGGGATACAGATTCTCAGCCGTATACCCAAAGCCGGTCGCCACCAGATGGTCTCCCAACGTACCGGCTCCAATGGCCAGCAGAAAAAATCGCCAAGCTCTTTGGCGCTCCGCCAGACTGTCGGCCACAGTTTTGTTGCCATCCTCCGACACTCCGGGCAACCCTCCGTCGCGGCGTGCCGTTGCGTTTACCAGATGCACCAGGTCCTTCCGCGTGGGATGCGGGCCAAATAAAACATGAAAATCGCTTCGTACCACCGTCGCGGGCAATGCGCCACTTGCCGCGGCCCTGGCCAGAAACATTAAGGCCACATCCTGTTTGTGTTGCCGCCGCGCGAGCGAGAGGTATTCGAGTACTGCGGCATTATCGGATGGATTTTGCGTTACATACCGTTGAAAATTCCGAAAGCTCGCCGACCACTCACCCAGTGCCAATTCAACCCGCGCTTTATTATACAGCGCTACGGCAACCGGATTCACCACGGACCGGGCAGATGGAACCGCCGCGGACAGAGCGTTTCCCCGGAACAACGCACAACTTGCCAGCAGAATCGCCAGTGTGCGGGCCGCGTGACGAATGCGGAGTTGAAGGTTTAATTTCCAGCGGGTGATCGTTTGCGATGGCACGGGACAAGGCTTGGTCATCTGCGGCTCCGAAAAATTATTCCAGTTTATTCTATTCCGCCCACAGGCCGCCGTCTCCCCGGTGGTGACACGATACCGTGATATACCACTGTTTATCGGCGATCAGCAATTCCACAAACGACAGGTAATCCCCTCCGGCTTGCAAAAAACCTTCATAGGGCCATTGCCGCAATTAAGAGCGTGATAAATAACACCGCCTACCTTTTCCTGTTGGGCAGATAAAAACCGGCCTGTCTGACCCGCGCAGCGTTTTTCTTTCGCGTTTGGTGAGCCGGGGGTTCACGCTGGCCTCCATTATGTGGATTTGGTTCATGTTTAAGCAGCTTTTTACCGATTGTAATCTTTGCGTATCTGAAGAATCGCCGCGGCCTCTCGTGTCTCGTCGGCGTATGAATTTGATCTTGGAAGATGGTTTGTGTCAGGGCGTTTGCCGCCTTGTCCAGTCCACCAGCCGCTTCGTGAATTAATCCGCAATATGTTGTTGTGGCTTTCCCGTGGCGGGCAGGTTTTTTGGAGGAAAGAGTTTTATGAGTAACCACGTCTCAATTCGTTATGGACTGTTTCTGACCGCGGCTTTGGCAGCATGCGTGACCACTTCCGTTAAAGCCACCACCACAGTGCTTGTCACCAGCGGACTTGGCCACAGCAGCATGGTTGATTCCGGGCTGACCAATCAGGATTTGTGGGCGGATGGCAATGGAGACAAATCCTCCTACAGCGCCTTTGGCGGTGCGACCTGTTCCATCGCAACGGGCAGGGATATATCACCATTGAACGTAAATGTGCGTAACGAACATTCCGCAACGTTTATCACCGTACTTGCGCCTGATGGCTCCTCCACCACTGAGTCTGTGCGAGCCGGTCAACTGGCACAAGTTGGCGGGAACAGATTATTTGTGACCGAGACTTTTGACTCAGGCGATCTGTTCGAGTCGAGCACCGGCTCAGACGCGTCACTGCCAACTACGCCCTGCGCCCTGGCGGCCCGACCGTTTCTTTCCACAATGACCGCGCCGGGCGGCGAGATTCTTCAAGGGCAAAATTCACATGGGAATATCCAGTCCCCCGTCGTGATGCCTGAACCCACCAGTCTGCTACTGCTTCTTGCCGGTGGAATAATGCTTCTGGCCCGTCGCCGAACGTTTTGTGCGGTCGATTGAATATTGCACAGATCGGAGTCCCAACATGCTTGAGGTGTGTGGTGGTATATATTGATTTATGTATACCCATGCCGTCAGATCAGACGGCCATTCACCGGTGATAGTGGAAACCACTGGCGAATGGCTTAAATTGCCAGCAAGGACGCGCGCAAGGCAGATCGGTCTGGAACAATATAACCCGGAGTAAACACCGGTCAGTTGGCCACTGGAACCAGTTGGTAGTGGCAGAGTTTGGGGAACCGTGTAAGGATGTATGTTTCAACCTCAGCGGGATAGAATCGCTGTTCGGTAATGCTGTCACCATAAAAGCAGACGCGGTCGCCATTTTTAAGGAAAAACTTTTTCGTCGCCGCGCCTACCGCGG
>JAJYPG010000152.1 GCA_021795535.1 Planctomycetota bacterium | reverse complement strand
TTTTGCATTTTCCGTCAGCCAGTTCAGCCAAGCCTCGGCCTGATTGCGGGCGACGCAGATTTCCAGCAGTGGGGCGGTTCGATTGAGATGCGCAATATCCTGCCGGAAACGTTCGAGGTCAAAGGGTACATAGGGCAATAGATCAATTTTATTGAGAATCAGCATATCCGCCGATACGACCAGATTCGGATGTTTGGCCGCCTTATCGTCGCCTTCGCTGACACTGAACATGCCGACTTTACAATGCTGACCAAGATTAAATGACACCGGACAGATCAGATTACCGACATTTTCGATAATCAGAATATCAAGTTTCGCCAGATGGAGCCGGTCCATGGCATGGCGCACCTGATTGGCGTCGAGGTGGCACCCGCTTCCGGTATTGACCTGTACAATATGCTCTGAATGCCTGGCCAGCCGATCCCCGTCGCGGCAGGTGGCCGGATCACCGGCAATCACCGCTATGGTAACATCAGCCTTAAGTTGCCGGAGCGTAAGCTCCAAAAGAGCGGTTTTCCCTGCGCCGGGCGCACCGATTAAATCCACGACAAATACCCCGTTGCGTCTAAAGATTTCCCGGTTCCGCAGGGCCATTTCATCGTTCAGTTTAAGAACGTTTTCAACGATGGGAACTTTGGTGCTCATGATTGACTCCGCTGTGAAAGGTCTTATGCTTACCGGCGTGGCAATATTTCCGGGCGGGCGGCGAAATCGACGGCATCAATGCCGGCGCTAAGAGAATGGTTCGTCTTGGAAACTCGCACCCCGGAGGCCTGCCCGGATTTATTGCCGCGCCCATGCTCACCTTGAGTATGGGCTGTGGAAGTTGTTTTTCGGTGCTGTGCGGTAGTTTCCACTTCAATGGATTCCAACTGAAACTCATCACCCCCCATAATATCAATCTGTGTGCCGCCGCATACACAATGCTCATCAACCGCGGCAGGCTCCCAGCAGCGCCCGCACGATACGCAGCGGAACCGCCAGGGCGGTGTCACAACTTTCAGCTGTGATGTATCCCATCCGACAGCTGCGCCGGCAATCTTCCAAGCCAGCTTCATGGCTTGAGCTTCCACACCATGCATAGGACCGATTCGCACCGTGACCCGAATCAGGCGCTGGTGCGCCGGGAGATGCCGCCGGACCAGTGCGATCAAGGATTCCGCAATCGATACTTCATGCATGATTCAACTCCAGAACAACTCCATGTCGCCGTCCATTTTGGTCCACCCCTGGAGGATGCGAATGTAATTACCGCGCTCGAATAATTCCGGTTCCGGTGACCGCGCCATGCTCATGGATCCCTTCATTTGCCTGACCGACAAATACTCATTAGCCCGCAGCCATTCCGCCAGAGCGTCGCGCAATACTTTCAGGTGGTCCGGGCCGTACTCCAAAAGCGCGGAAACGACTTGCACGGCATCGGCTCCGACCATAAGACATTTGACGGCGTCTCGGGCATTTTGAACGCCGCCGGTGATTGCCAATTGGCAATCCACCTGCCCGCTGATCGCCGCCGCCCAGCGCAGGCGCGGCAAAAGTTCGTCGGAGGTGGAGAACTTGAGTTCCCGCTTTAAGGTCAGATTGTCAATATCAATATCCGCTTGGTAAAAGCGGTTAAAGATCACGACACTGCCCGCGCCGGCGTTAGCGGCCTGCGCGACAAAATGCACCGGTGACGTGTAAAATCCAGAGAGCTTCACCGCCAGCGGCAATGTTACCGCCTTGCGCACATCCTGTATGATCGCCAGCATTTCGCGCTCAACATCCGCGGAATCACGCAGCGCTGACAGGGCTAAATCGTAGAGATTCAACTCAATACCGTCGGCTCCCGCCTGCTCCAGCAGTTTGGCGTAGGATGTCCAGCCGCCAAGCGTGCGACCGTTCAGCGATGCGATAACCGGTACACGCACGGCCGATTTTATTTTCTGTAACTGCTTGAGGTAGGAATCTGGTCCGAGTTGGAAATTATACGGCGTCGTCAGATATCCGGACGCTTCACCGGAGTTTTCCCGCCCCTGCGTGATCGTCCAATCGACATAGAGTTCCTCCTGTACCAACTGCTCTTCAAAGATGGAAGGCATGATGATCATCGGCGCGCCCGCATCTTCCAGACGGCGGAGAGTGTCCATGTCATTGGCCATCGGAGAGGCTCCCGGTATCAGCGGGTGAGGAAGATCAAAGCCCATATAATTAGTGGACATATCCATGGAATTATTCTCCTTTCGCGCTATCGACGGCCGGCTCGGGTTGAGTCTGCGCCTGGCTTTCAGGAAAGGCAAATCCCGCCAGTTGTGTATATAGCGCCAGCCGCTCGGCGGTATTACGCACGGATGCCTCTGAAAGCATGCGAAATCTTTCAGGATTGATTTTTTCAATCATGGAGAACCGTGTCTCATTACGCAGGTAATCGCGTACATTGGCTTTCCGCTTGGGTGAATCAATCTGCAACGGCGGCTTGCCTGCGGCAATGAGCCGCGGATCATAGTGGTACAACGGCCACACGCCGCTATCCACCGCCAGTTTCTGCTGGTTGATACCGTATGTGAGATCATACCCATGCGCAATGCAGTGGCTGTACGCAATAATTAAAGCCGGGCCGGGATAGCCCGCCGCTTCACTGAACACCCGAACGGTGTGATTGTCATTGGCGCCAAACGCAATACTGGCGACATAGGCATGGCGATAGCTCATCGCCATCAGACCGAGGTCTTTTTTCTGAGTGTTTTTCCCGGCGGCGGCAAATTTGGCCACAGCGCCGATGGGTGTGCTCTTGGAACTTTGACCGCCGGTATTGGAATATACTTCCGTATCCAGCACCAGAATATTCACGTCAAACGGGAGGCTTAATACATGATCCAGCCCGCCGAAGTCAATGTCATACGCCCAACCGTCGCCGCCGAGTATCCACACGCTTTTGCGTACCAGATAATCAGCGATGTCGCCCAGAATCCCGGCATGCGGTTCTCTGATATCAGCCAGACGCTTCCGTAATTCCACCACGCGATTGCGCTGTTCGGCAATTCCTTTTTCCGATCCTTGATCCGCATCGAGAATCGCGGAGCTTAGAGCATCTCCAACGCGGCCGGCGAGTTCCTTTACCAGACGCCGCGCCTGTCGAACGTGCTGTTCCACACCCAGGCGTATGCCCAGGCCGAATTCAGCGTTATCTTCAAACAGGGAATTATTCCACGCCGGCCCGCGCCCATCGCAGTTCGTCGTGTAGGGGGTTGTGGGGAGATTGCCGCCATAGATCGACGAACATCCCGTCGCATTGGCAATAATCAGTCGATCTCCGAACAACTGTGTCAGTAATTTAATATAAGGCGTTTCACCGCAGCCCGCGCAGGCTCCGCTGAATTCGAACAACGGCAGCAGAAATTGGCTGGCTTTCGCATCCATGCGTGCAACGCGGGATCGATCCAATTCCGGAATGTTGAGGAAAAAATTAAAATTGTCGCGTTCACGCTCACGAAGGTCGAATTGCGGCGCCATATTAATGGCTTTATGCTTGGGGTTGGCTTTGTCTTTAGCGGGGCAAACCTCTACGCACAATCCGCATCCGGTGCAGTCTTCCGGAGCCACCTGCAGGGTATACGTCATGCCCTTGAAGTCCGGTGCTTTGTAGGCCATGTGTTTGAATGACTGTGGAGCGCCGGTCAGGTCGCCCTGATCGTAAATTTTCGCTCGTATGGCCGCGTGCGGACAGACAAAGGCGCATTTGTTGCATTGGATACAGAACTGCTGGTCCCATTCCGGAATGGTCACGGCAATATTGCGCTTTTCCCACCTGGTTGTGCCCATCGGCCATGTGCCATCCACCGGAAACGCACTCACCGGTAACAAGTCGCCCTTGCCGGCCATCATCACCGCCTGTACGCGACGGGTGAAATCAGGCATGGCCGGCTGGGCAAAGCTTTCCTGTCGGATTGTGGAAGTAGCTTCAGTGGGAACGGCTATTTCATGCAGATTGGCCAAGGTTTGGTCTACCGCGTCATAATTGCGCCGGACAACTTCTTCGCCGCGTTTTTCATACGTCTTTTTGATGGCCGTCTTAATTGCGGCAATCGCCGAATCGCGTGGTAATACCCCGGATATGGCGAAAAACGCAGTCTGCATAATCGTATTAATGCGCCGGCCCATACCGGTATTCCGTGCCACTTTATTGGCGTCTATCGTGAAAAACCTCAGTTGTTTTTCGATAATCGTCCGCTGAATTTCCACCGGCAGATGATCCCATACCTTCTCTCGGTCCAGCGGCGCGTTGAGCAGAAACACCGATCCTGAAGCAGCGGTTTCCAGAACGTCCATACGTTCCAGAAATTCAAATTGATGGCACGCAATAAAGTCGGCCTTGCGAATCAGATACGGCGAACGGATCGGCTCATGGCCGAACCGCAGGTGCGAGATTGTCATAGCGCCGGATTTTTTCGAATCGTAAACAAAATAACCCTGGGCATGCAGATCCGTCTGATCGCCGATAATTTTGATGGAATTCTTATTGGCTCCCACCGTGCCGTCGGCGCCCAAGCCATAAAACAGCGCCTGCACCATATCTCCCATGGGCAAATCAAAGCTTTCGTCCACAGGTAACGACAGGTGGGTGACATCGTCATTAATTCCCACAGTAAAGCGTGGTTGAGGATCAGGTTTTTCCAACTCATCGAATACGGCTTTGACCATCGCGGGTGTAAATTCCTTGCTCGACAGGCCGTAGCGTCCGCCAATCACCAGCGGCATTTCCCCCATGGGCAAAGCGCGCACCATCAGCGCCTGCGCCAGGGCTGTTATAACATCCTGATACAGTGGTTCTCCCGCGGATCCCGGCTCTTTGGTGCGATCCATGACGGCAATTTTCCGGGCCGTAGCCGGGATGGCGTTGACCAGCATATCGGCGGCAAAAGGTCGGTAAAGTCGCACGATTACGCAGCCAATTCTGTCCCCATTTGCCGCCAGGCGCCGCACCGTTTCGCTGGTGGTTTCCGCGCCGGAACCC
>JAJYPG010000151.1 GCA_021795535.1 Planctomycetota bacterium | reverse complement strand
TGCGGCACTACTGAAGGAAAAGGGCGTTTGCGCCAAAATGGCCAATAATGAGGCCATCAGCGTTGCCATGCTCAATGGTGCCCAGATGGTGGGGGTGAAGGGTATTGCGGTATTTAAATCCGTCGGCTTGCATGTCGCGGCTGATGCGCTGGCTTTGGGTAATCTTTCCGGTATACCGCACCCCAGTGGGGGAGCGCTGGTGGTTTCCGGTGATGATCCGTGGAGTGACTCTACGCAGGTTCCCGCCGATTCGCGTTTTCTTTTCGAACATCTGCGTGTGCCGGTGCTGGAACCGGCAACCTCCCAGGAACTTAAAGACTGGGTACCGCATGGTTTTGATCTTTCTGTTGCCTCGAAATTGTACATCGGCATGATGGTGACCGTGGCCATCGCGGATGGTGGCGGCACGGTGGAATGTCGCCCCAACCACTGGCCCACCATCAGCACCAATGATCGCATCGCCATTGAAACCGGAAAAATTCCGGTCGAAACGACGGTGCTTCTGCCACCTCGAAGCTGGCGGCAGGAACTGACATTTAATGACCGTTTTGCCGCACTGTTATCGCGTTGCAGGCAACTGGGTTTATCACGAATTCTGTATCCCATTGAACGCAGTTGGCGCGGGGGCCGATCACAAAAAGCTCCGGTAGGATTTATCTCATCCGGGCCATCGCACATGCTGCTGGTTCATGCCCTGCAGGAAATGGGCCTGCTGGGACATTTTCCCATGCTCAAACTGGCGATCAGTTATCCGGTAGATACAACGCTGGTAAACCAACTGGCCGAAATGTGTGAACGCATTATCGTCGTGGAAGAGCGCCGCAGCTTTATTGAACGACAGGTGACAGATCACCTCGCGCAGCTTCGGCAGCTTGCCCCGAATAATCCGGCGGTTGGCACGCACATTTGGGGTAAAACATTCCCCAACAACCGTCCTGGCATTCCCGCCACGCGCGGTTTGCATCCATCGATTCTTATCGAACTGCTTACCGGCTTTCTGCGCGATACGCCCAATATTCCCCATGAGCTTTCCAATGGCCGGCTGACCGAAGAATTGGAAACCATCGCCATGGCCAATAGTTCCAAGGTGGATGTGGCCATTCGCACGCCGGCGTATTGTCCCGGTTGTCCGCATCGCGACTCTTCCAGCGCTTTGCTGGAAATTCGCGGCAATTTTCTCAATGCCCAATACATGCAGCAACGCTACGGAAAACCCGCCATGGACCTTGTGGCGCACGGTGATACCGGCTGCTATACCATGATGATGTTTGAGCCTAATAAGCCGTTGATGCACAATTACAGCGGCATGGGCCTTGGTGGCGCCACCGGCGGGGGAGTAGACCCGTTTATCACCAACAAACAAATTGTGTTTATGGGTGATGGAACGTTTTTTCATTCCGGCCAGGTGTCCATTGCCAATTCCATTAATCAGGGCCAGGACATTACCTACATTATTCTGGAAAATGGCACCACCGCCATGACCGGGCATCAGCCCAATCCGACTCTCCATGAGGATATCACCGGATCAACCGTCTTAGCCCATAGTATTGAACGCATTGTCCGTTCTTTAATTCCCGATGCCGCCGGTACACTGCAAATAAAGGGCAAAGATGGCCGTGATGAGCCGCAGGCCCGGGTATTTCGTGTGAACCCCGCCGAGCGGGATAAATATAAAGAACTGCTGGAAACGGTGATTCTCCAGGACGGCGTGAAGATCATCATCGCCGATAAAGAATGCGGCATTACATTTAATCGCCGCAAGCACCGCGCGGAAGTGCAGGAGAAAAAAGAGCATGGCTTTATCCGTTCCAAAGCGTACATGAATATTACCGATGAAGTCTGTGAATACTGCCTGGAGTGCACCAACCAGACCGGCTGCCCGGCACTGAAGGTTTCACAGACTGATTACGGTCCGAAAATTCAAACCGACTTTACCACCTGTGTAAACGATGGCGCCTGTTCTCGGATTGATGCCTGCCCGAGTTTTGAGCAGGTCGTTGTCACACGCAAACGCCCACCGCGGATGCCCGATGAAGTGGTGGACCTCACCGGCATGCCCGAACCTCCGATGATGAAAATGGGCGAGCAATGGCGCTGTTATCTCGCGGGCGTCGGTGGCATGGGCATTGGCGTGGCCGGTGAAATTCTGGTTCGTGCCGGCCATAAAGAAGGCTATCAGATTGCCTTTGTGGATAAAAAGGGCCTGGCGATCCGGAACGGCGGCGTATTTAGCCAACTGCTTTTTTCCCGCCAGAGCGTGCAAGGCTCGGCTATCACCCCTTATGGCAAGGCCGATCTGCTTATTGGCGTGGACGCTCTGGAAGCGGCCCGGGCCATTTCGCCGAAAGACAATCTGCGCGTCGCATCGCCAAAATACACCCACGCGGTCATTAACACCGGAAAAACTCCCACTATTTTAACCTTGCTGGGACGGGAAGATTTTTCCCCGGAACAGATGGCTGAAATGATTAAGGTCCAGTGCAAACCGGGGCAGTTTTTCAGCTTTAATGTCGGTGATTTGTGCGAACGTCTGCTGGATTCCAAACTTTACGCCAATATTATGATGCTCGGCGTGGCCTACCAACTCGGCTTTATTCCCGTTTCTTATAAGAGCATTACCTGGGCCATTCGTCATGCCGTGCGGCGCGAATTTGAGCGTAATTATCGTGCGTTTAATATTGGCCGGAAAATTGTTTTGCGTCCTGACCTTTTTGGCGTTGCGGCCCCGCGTGAAGTGGAAACCGTGGAACAGGCCATTGAACGCAAAGCCAATATACTGATGGTCAGTTCCATCTGGGGCAAGCGCAATGCGGATGAATACCGCCGAATATGCCGTGAATCTCTCCAGCAGATGCCGCAGTTGGAAGATTGCTCCAAGCGCGATTATGTCATCCGCTTGTTTGATGCCATCCAATGGGGCGCTTTACCATACGCCCGCGGGTATGCCTCGCGCGTGGTCAAAACATATCAGCAGGACAATGTGGCGCGGAATTTCGCCGTTACGCGCGCGGTCATCTGGAATCTCGCCAAAGTGATGATGATTAAAGATGAAGTCTATGTCGCCATGATGTACACAAGTCCGGAAAAATATCGGCGTGATCGGCGGCGGTATAATGTCAATCCCGCCAATGGCGACAAGATTAAATATGTCCATTTGAACCGTCCGGAATTTGATATCGCCGGCTTTAAAGTCCGATTCCATCACAAAGGTTATGACTGGCAGATGCGCGTGCTGCGTCATTGCCGGTGGTTGCGCACGCTCATGCCCGCATGGCATGCCCGTGAAAAGGCCTTCCGTGAATGGTACACCCGTCTGGTGGATACCTGTGAACTGCACGAACCGTGGCTGTATAACCTCTGGCTGGATATTCTCACGGCACCCGAATCGGTCACGGGTTTCCGGGAAGTGCGCTATCCGAAAATGGAAGCGGCGCAGAGCCGCGTTAAAGAGCTTCACGCCGCCATTTCCGCCGGCAAGGCCGATAGCCGTTTCCGTTCACCGGCCCGGTCCGTCAGCTTAACCAGTCAGGTTATTGGAACCTTCCGCGGGAACTAAGCAATGGACCTGAAATAACGTCCCGAAACGCCGTTGCTCATATAGCCGCCGGCTCTGCCGGTGGTGGCATATTTGATTGCCGCACAAATCGGGAAGTTAGCACTACAGCGCGACATTGGCCATTAATGCCAGCCATGTTCGCCCAGCAGGGGCACAAACCGGCAATCCAGAATGTTCTCTGTGCTGACGGTCTGCCCGTGGCGTTCAACGCTTTGCAGTATTTGCCTGGACTGATTCCCGATGGGAATAATCAGTTTTCCCCCGTCCGCCAGTTGTTGAATCAGCGGTTCGGGAACCACTGCCGCACCCGCTGTTACCAGAATTCGATCATATAGGCCGTGCTCTTCCCAACCCATGGAGCCATCCCCGATGCAATAGTGAATATTGTCCAAGCCAAGCTGCTGTAATCTCGCTTGGGCCGCCGCGGATAATTCCGGCACATATTCCACGGTATAAACCTGCGCACAAAGCATCGCCAGTAAGGCGGTCTGATATCCGGTTCCAGTGCCAATTTCCAATATGCGCTGCCCGGGCTGTATCTGGAGTTGTGCGGTCATGACCGCAACAATCAGCGGTTGACTTATTGTTTGGCCATGGTCTGATGGCAACGCCCGATCGTCATAGGCTGCGTGGCAGTCTTCCGGGCGGGTAAATAGCTGCCGCGGCAACCGCGCCATAGCGCGAATCAACTGCGGATTCCGAATGCCGCGGGCGACAATCTGCTGGCGTACCATGTCATGGCGTCGGCGGCGGAACTCTGGTGTGTCAGCCCAGGCGGCGCTATGGCTTCGCTCGGCGCGCCACTGATCCGCTGCGGGGGCAGGTATAATGTTATCCATGACGAACTCCGTGATGCTATTATAATCTATAGTATGAAACAACCGGATACACAAACGCTTATTCAGTGGGACCGCCAATATCTCTGGCACCCGTTTACACCCATGAAAGCCTGGATGGAAAAAGCCGATCCACCCATTATTGAACGCGGGCAGGATGAATTTCTATTTGATACGCAGGGCCGGCAATATATTGATGGTGTATCATCGCTATGGTGTAATGTGCATGGCCACCATATTCCGGAATTGGACCAGGCCCTGCGGGATCAGATTGATAAAATTGCCCACTCCACGCTGCTGGGTTTGTGCAACGTGCCCAGCATTATGCTGGCTAAACGGCTCGTGGATATTGCGCCGGCTGGCTTATCGCGCGTGTTTTATTCCGACAATGGCAGCACGGCTGTGGAAGTGGCCTGCAAGCTCGCATACCAGTATTGGGTGAATCTGGGCCAGCGGGAAAAAAGTCGATTTATTTCCCTGCGCGATGCCTATCATGGCGATACGCTGGGGGCCGTTTCCATAGGCGGAATTCCGGCGTTTCATCAGGTTTATGAGCCGCTGTGCTTCCCGGTGGATCGTGTCGCACCGCCGTTACTTAGCCCGTTTGCTGGCCATGATGC
>JAJYPG010000150.1 GCA_021795535.1 Planctomycetota bacterium | reverse complement strand
TGCCGAACCAAAGCGGGTGAGGACACCCGCGCTCCCAGGGGCGTGCCTGTCGGCACGCATGTGCTTTTTCAGGTTCCCGATAAAAACGGGCACACCCTAGCTTTCTGCTGATTTGGCTTTTCGTTGCGGTGATCATAGGCATTGTGATGCTCACAATATTTCCGCCTAGAAAGCATACGATTGCAGTGGGTATTGGCCTCAATTGGCGGAACATTCCGGGAACGGTATTGGGAATATTGGCTGGTTGGCAATCTTTTTGCGTATCGGTTAAAGGGAGGAAAAAAAGGGATAAGTGTACTGGCCCACCCAAATGTGGCGCGGCTTCGTCGAGAGAATAGATTGGTGAAAATAGAGAGTAGATTTTCCTGTGCGGGAGTTATGAGTCGGAGTTTAAGTTAATGGCATTCGGGACAGTCGCCTATTAAATATTGGCGTATGACGTGATTTGGTTCTCCTGAGGGGTGAAATGTAGACGCGGTCGTCACTGATCAATTTTCCACAGATCAATGATTAATACGATGGGATGGCGCTTGGGCGGTGGAAGCTGTGCTTCAATGAGTAATGAATAATGAGACGTTTGGCTTCGCCTTACTTAATGAGACGTGGTGTGTGGCACCACTTAAGGGTTCACATGGTGGCAAGTTGGCTATTGGCTTTTTGCAGGATTTGAGATTTCGGGATTTGAGATTTAAGAATTTGAGATTTCATATTTATGATTTCAGGTGGCATGACTTTTTGCGTTGGTCCAAAGCACGCCGTTCCCGGCTGTGCGGAAAAAAGGCCCACCTTTCGGTGGGCCTTTATTTCACGTTACTTTTTGCCATGCGGGCGAACAATCAGGTTCCCATATCGTGGCTGGAGAGATACTTCACCTGTTCCGCGGTAAGCGTATCAATGGAAATGCCCATGCTTTCGAGCTTCAGTGCCGCAACCCATTCATCAATGCTCAGGGGCACATCATGAACCCGTTTGTCTAGCTTGGCGCGGTTCTTGATTGCCCATTCCGTCGCCAGGGCCTGCACCGCGAAGCTCATATCCATGACCGATGCCGGATGGCCGTGTGCCGCCGCAAGGTTAATCAGGCGGCCTTCCCCCAGCACTTGAATGCGGTGGCCATTATTAAGAGTGTATTCATCCACAAATTCCCGCACTTTAAGCCGGGTGGATTTTGCGGTCTTTTCCAGTGTTTCCAAATCCAGTTCCACATTGAAGTGGCCGGAATTGCAGACCAGCACATTATCCTTCATCACATCAAAGTGTTCCTGACGGATAACGTGCATGTTGCCGGTAACGGTGATAAAAATATCGCCGATCCTGGCGGCTTCGCTCATGGGCATGACCCAGAAGCCATCCATCGTGGCTTCAATGGCGCGAATCGGATTAATTTCCGTAACAATGGTATTGGCGCCCAGGCCACGCACGCGTGAGGCGACGCCCTTGCCACACCAGCCGTAGCCGCAGACCACAACTTTTTTACCGGCAATCAGATGGTCTGTGGCACGAATCACACCATCAATGGTGGATTGGCCGGTGCCATAGCGGTTGTCAAAGAAGTGTTTGCACTGGGCATCGTTCACGGCAATAACCGGGAATTGCAGAATATTGGCCTTTTCCATGGAGCGCAGACGAATCACTCCGGTGGTGGTCTCTTCCATGGAGGCCACAATGTTGGAAGCCAGGTCCTTGCGTGTGGAATGCAGCAGGCTTACCAGATCGGCGCCATCATCCATCGTGACATTAGGCTTGATATCCAATGCAGTATTCATGTGCCGGTAATAGGTGTCCCGGTCTTCACCTTTAATGGCGAAAACGGAAATGCCGAAATCTTTCACCAGCGAAGCGGCGTTGTCATCCTGTGTGGAAAGCGGATTGCTGGCGCAAAGGGCCACTTCCGCTCCGCCCGCCTGAAGCGCACGGGCCAGATTGGCGGTTTCCGTGGTGATATGCAGGCAGCCGGAGAGGCGATAGCCCGCCAGTGGTTTTTCCTTGGCAAAGCGCTGGCGAACCATGCGCAAAACGGGCATGTCCTTATCCGCCCATTCAATGCGTTTGAGGCCCTCGGCGGCCAGCGCAAGATCCTTTACATCATGTTTAACTGTCATGTATATGACCCTTTCAAAAATGGCCGTGGCGTAACTGCACAGTACGCCCCGGCAAAACATTAAACCCGCGGACGCATCGCCCGCATAACAAATAAATCGGGAACGGCCACACGGCTTTCCGGCGAACGGCTTTTTCGCGAAGGCAGCGTGTGGCGGCGAATATCGGTAAAGCCGGCATGGCGCAATTGTTCCGCGAGCCGATCCGGTGCAAAGCCCATCCATTTATGGCCCATTTTTTCGCGAAACATTTCCACCTTGTGCGGCAGCAGATCCACAATAAGGGCCACCCCGCCGGGTTTTAGCACGCGGTGCATTTCCACCAGGCCGCGGTCAATATCGGCCACATGGTGCAGCACCAACACCACCAGAGCGCCATGGAGAGTCTGATTTTCAACGGGAAGTTGTTCCATGCGTCCAGCACGAAGTTCCACATTTTCCAGATGCGCCATACGCACGCGGTTACGGGCAGCCTTCAGCATGGCGGCGGATGGTTCCACCGCGATGACTTGTTTAACATGTGGCGCCACCATGGCGAGTGTCGCACCGGTTCCGGCCCCCAGATCGCCAATGGTCCAGGTCGGATCCAGCAAGGCGAGCATTGCCTCCAGATGGAAAGTATCGCCAAACCACTGACTGCGAATGGTATCCCATTGTGGCGCGGCGGATCCGAAAAAGTCGCCTTTTAATTGATGGCGTTCCTGTAAAACCTGTGTAAGGCGGCTTTCATCCGTTTTAAGTTGTTCGTCGGTTAGAAGCTGCTGTTTAACGAGAACATGGAGTTGCGGGGAGATGGCGTTTTCTCCGGAACTGCTGATACGGTAGAGCATGGAGGTGCCATCGCGCCTGCCATTGGCAATACCGGCGTCCACCAGCACCTTCATGTGCCGACTGACGGTGGATTGCGGCAATTTCAGTGCCGTGGCGAGTTCGCCTATGCGCAGGCCATCCGGACCGGCGCGGTCAAGCAGCCGCAGGATGCGCAAGCGCATGGGATCGGCCAGGGTGCGCAGAATTTCAACCCAGCGTTGCAGCGCCATGGGTGTGGCGGGGGATCTGGTTGTCAACAATCCGTTCATCCGGATATAATGATAGTAATGGTCGTGTCCGGTTGCAAGCCCACCCTGGATTGTATGGACCTTGGGTGTGCTGTTTTTATCGGGATTTTCACCCGATGTATCGGGATCGACCCGAAGCGGGTGAGGACACCCCAGGGACGTGTCTGTTGACACGCCTGTGCTTTTTTGGGTTCCCGATAAAACGGGGAACACCGTGACCCTTTGGTTCGGGTCCCTTTGCACGGCGGATTGTGTTAAACTCGCAGGCAAGTAAGTGACCTTTTGTATGGCAGGCAATTATTTCATGTATCCATTGAAATTTAATCCCGTATTGCAAAATCGTTTATGGGGTGGCCGGCAGATTCAGCGCGTTCTGGGCCGCAACATTCCCACCCCGCTCGCCAATGCCCCGGTGGGGGAGTCCTGGGAAATTGCCGATCTGCCTCCCGGATCGGTCAAGGCAGATTCCACTGGATCTTTGGCGGATGGTTCGCTAAGTTCGGTGGTGGCCAACGGCCCGCTGGCCGGTCTGACACTGCATGAGGTTCTCGTTCGGCATGGGGCGGATATACTTGGTGACAAGACGCAGGCGGGTTCATATTTCCCACTGCTGATTAAATATCTGGATGCCAGCGAAGACCTTTCCGTGCAGGTTCACCCGGATGCCGCGTATGCGCAAAAGCACGTGAATGCTCATTTAAAAAGCGAAGCCTGGTATGTGCTTGCCGCGCGGCCTGGCGCTAGAATTTACAAGGGACTGCGTCCTGGAACCACCCGTGAGGCCTTTGCCGATGCCATTAAAACCGGCCGCGTGGCGGAACTGCTTAACGCCATTCCCGTGCGCGTGGGCGATTGCCACTATCTGGAATCCGGCACGGTTCATGCTTTGGGGGCTGGTGTACTGGCCGCGGAGGTGCAAACTCCCAGCGATACCACGTTTCGCGTGTTTGACTGGAACAGGCTGTGCTCTGATGGTAAACCGCGCGACCTGCATATTGATGCCGCCATGGAGGTGATCTCTTTTGACTCGCCTGCGGTGGAACGGATCATTCGCCAGCAGCGGCAGCTGGAAAATATGGAGATAACCGACCTGGTCTCTTGTCCTTATTTTACGCTTAGCCGCCGATGGGTGGCGGGCGGAACCTCCGCATTGCCGGAGGGGCGTGCCGCGGTCTGGATTGTTTTGGCGGGTCAGGGAGTTCTGGAGAGTCCCGGCCAGGCCGGGGTTGCGGTGGCTGCGGGCGATACGATTCTTGTGCCTGCTAAAATGGAAAAGGCGTCTTTGCGTGTGGTAAGCGCGTGCGGTTGGTTGCAGGTGGATTTGCCGGAATAGGTCCGGTAAAGGCTGCCGGTTTTGTATTTGGTTGGCAACGGGCCGGATGAGTCAACCTGGTATGCTATTGTTGGTTATGGCTTAAAAGATAAATGGAAACAAAATGAAAACACTGAAAATAAGATTGCAAAAATTCATGGCCGATTGCGGCGTCGCATCGCGCCGCCATTGCGAGGAAATGATTCTCCAGGGAACGGTACGCGTGAACGGCCTGGTGGTTCGCACCTTGCCGGTTCTGGTGGAACCCGCCAAAGATGAAGTGATGGTGGGCGATGAAATTGTTGAGGCACTTGCTCCGGAAAAGCCGGTCTATTTCATTCTGCACAAGCCCAAGGGTGTGCTGGTCACATCGCGCGACCCGGCGGACCGTAAAACCGTGCATGAATTGATGAAAGGTGTAAACGAACGCGTTTTTCCCGTGGGTCGCCTGGATATGGATTCCCGCGGTGTAATCCTGATGACCAACGATGGTGAATTGGCCAATCAACTTACCCATCCGCGTTATTCGGTGGAGAAAACATACATTGT
>JAJYPG010000149.1 GCA_021795535.1 Planctomycetota bacterium | reverse complement strand
CATAGCGAAACATGTAATAGCGGTCATATATTCGTTCCTTGGCCACACGGCCTACCATCACAGCGCGAGACGCCCCGTGACGGCGCAGCACCCGAATCCACTGGTTCAGGCGTATCAGGCCCACACGTGAGAATACATCGCATTGCGGAATCAGCAAGTCTTCGCGACTCTGGCCGGAAAGCCCCAGGCAGACAACTCTGTGTCCCGCGGCCTTAAGGCCCTGCGCCACCTGCACAGGGAGCGTGCCCTGTCCGGCGATAATGCCAATCGGCTCGCGTTGTGAAGAGCATGCCATAAACCGCCATCCAACCATGGGTCGCCGCAAAAGCCGCTGGAACGGCCCGCCGCCATTCACCGGGAACCATTATAAGCAATTACGCGGACTTTTGCGGTCCGAGTATTTTGTACAGGAACAATTTCCAATGGGGTGTTTGGTTCACATTCTGTTCAGGAGGCATCCAGAATACTGGCGAGAAACTCCCGGGTGCGTGGCGCGCGGGGGTCTTGCAGAACCTGTTCGGGCGGCCCTTGTTCAAGAATTTGTCCCTGGTCAAAAAATAAAACACGATCAGCCATAGCGCGGGCAAAACGCATCTGATGGGTCACAAAAATCATGGTCATATCCGTCCGGCTCGCCAGGTCGCGCACCACGTGCAGCACTTCCGCAGCGATTTCCGGGTCCAGGGCGGATGTTATCTCATCAAACAACATGATCCGCGGCTGCATCGCCAACGCCCTGGCAATGGCCACGCGTTGCTTTTGGCCACCGGAAAGCTCCGCCGGCCATGCGTTTATTTTATCGGCAAGGCCCACGCGTGCCAGAAGATCGCGTGCATGTTTCTCGGCCTGCGTTTGAGACATTTTCAGCGAGCGCATCGGCGCTTCGGTCACATTCCGCAGCACGCGCATGTGTCCGAAGAGATTAAAATGCTGGAAGACCATGCCCACATCACGGCGCATCATTCGTAAATGAGCCTCGTTTGCGGGGATCATGGTGTCTCCCCGCGTCATGCGGAAAAGTTCCCGTCCGTTGATGAACAGGCTTCCGCCATCGGGTCTTTCCAGTGTCATAATCATGCGCAACACTGTGGACTTTCCCGAACCACTCGGGCCGATTAAAAAGACCCGTTCGCCCGCGTTGACGGAAAGAGAAAGATTTCGCAGAACCTGATGTTCACCGAAACTCTTGTCAACATTCCGCAGTTCCACCATGCAATGGGGATGTTGGGCATTCCGCTGACTTTCGGCCATAATTCAACTCCGCAATCCTGCATAACGTTCGAACAATCCGATCAGGAAAGATGAAACCAGGCTGACCAGCAGAAACAGAACACCCACCATGGTCAGCGGCTCAAGATAGTGAAAAGTGGTGTCGCCCACCACCAGGGCTTTTTGCAGCATTTCCCCCACCGTTATGGTGGAAAGAAGCGGCGTGTCCTTGAACATGGCGATAAGGTTATTGCCCAGTGCGGGAATCATGGGGGCCAGAGCTTGCGGAAATATTATATCCCGAAACGTCCAGCCGCCTGGAATATTCAGGGCGCGGGCGGCATCGCGCTGGCCGCGGGGAATGTTTTCCAGACCGGCCCGATAAACCTCGGCGGTATAGGCGCTGTAATTAATCCCCAAAGCCACCATGCCTGTGGCAAGTGCAGACATCTGCACATGAAATTCCGGCATGACGTAGTAAAGAAAAAAGAGCTGAATCAGCAGGGGCGTGTTGCGGACAAACTCCACAATGGCCCGAGCGGGCCAGACCAGCCAGAATTTGCCGCTGCGAACCATGACCGCCCAGATCAGTCCGATGACCAGCGCGAGGATCATACCCGCGCCGGTGGCCTCCAGCGTAACAAGCAGGCCGCGCAAGAGAACGGGCAGCACCCGCCAGGCAAAATGCCAGTTCCAGGTCATGTGCGCCCCCCGCGTGGAAAATCAATTCGTCGTTCCACGTAACGCATCACTCCACTTAATACCATCGCAAGCAGAAAATAAATTACCATCACAATACCGTAGATATAACCGCTTCTTAGTGTCGACTCACGCAGCACCTGGGCCTGAAAAGTCAGGTCGCCAACTGTTACCAGTCCCGCAAGGGAACTATTCTTGAGAATATCTATAAACAGGTTGGTCATCGGCGGAATCGCCAGTGGCAGTGCCTGAGGTGTTATAATTCGGACCACGCGGGACACCCTCGGCAGATTCAGCGCAATGGCCGCCTCAAGTTGTCCGCGCGAAACAGAAAGCACCGCACCCCGAATAATTTCTGCGCCATAGGCACCGCCATTCAGCCCCAGCACCAGAATTGCCGCAGTCATCGGTCCGATGCGTATTCCCATGAATGGCAGAACATAAAATACCCAGAATAATTGAATCAGGGCGGAGGTTCCGCGGAAGAATTCAATATACACGCGTGCGGTCCAGGTCAGCCAGTTTATTGTTGAAAGGCGGCACACCGCCGCCATCACCGCCGCTGCGCAGGCTAAAAGAATGGCCGCGGCGGTTATCTCCGCGGTAACCGCGGTACCGCGCAACAGAAAGGGAAAGATGTTAAGCGTCGCCATAATTGGCATCTAAGATCGTTCTCCCGTTTAGTCACGTCAGCCGTCAGACATTGCGGCGGTGCGTTCTGTGGTTTATCTGGCCTGGTGTTTGCATCCGCAAAGTTGCGTCGCGGTAACCGCGCCCGGCATATCCGTCTTGGTGAATCCAAATTGCTTTACCAAGGCCAGATGCCGCCGCGAACCGATAAACGTCCGCAGAACGCGATCCACCGCGCGCCGCAATTGGACATTGTTTTTACGGAAACCAAACGCGCCATAGCCTTTTACCATCGCGCCGTGGAATACCGGGTTATGAAAAGGCGCTGCGGCCTGTACCTGTGCACCGGGCGATTTGGCCACCAGGCGGCGAACGGTCAATTCCGTCGCGGCGTAAGCGTTTACCCGATTGTTTTCCACCGCGGCCAACGCACTGGGAGAATCGGGAAATAGTTTTATCTGATTTTTGGGTATGCCGCATTCCCGCGCATAATTGTATTCAATGGCCCCCTGCACCACCCCCAGCGTAAGCCTGGGGTTTCGCACAAAAGCCTTGTACCCGTGCAGATTCAGCGGATTGCCTTTCCTGACCACCATGCCGTCGCCAATGGCGAAAGTTGGGTTGGAAAAGGCAATCTGCTTGCACCGCAACGGCGTGATGTACATTCCTGCGGCAATAAGATCAAAGCGGCCCGCCTGTAAGGCGGGAATAAGTGCGCCAAAGGTGGTAAGGACCCCATGAACATGCCTTACCCCCAGTCGTCGCATTACCGCGCGCAGCACAGTCGGAGATTCCCCCGTTAATTTTCCGGTGTGGGAATCTATATAGGCAAATGGCGCCTCATTGGCGAACCCCACCCGCACATAGCCGCGCGCACGGATTCGCGAGAGTAAACTCTCCGTTTTTCCCCCACGGTGCTTTTGGCATCCGGACATAAAAGTCAGCGTCACGATGCCGCACAAAACGATAGACGCCATTTTACGGTTGATTCTTCCCACGGATTCTCCTTCAGGTAATAGTTCGATCTTGATTCTCATCCGTGAGATTCAATTGCCCATATTCCGTTGTCGGCGTATTGGGTGGGACCTTAAACGTCGGCCACTTTGGTGGCCGGATATACCCCTTGCGCATCATGCACTTCGCAGCCTGTGAGCGGAGGAGTGAAAACGCAGATCAGCCGCAGGGTTGTGCGGGCACGAAGCAAATGGCGTTCATGACCATTGAGTGTATAAAGCGTTCCGGGGCGAATCTGATGAATTTTGCCCGTAACAGTTTCCTCCACTTCACCATCGCCCTCCACGCAATACACCGCTTCCACATGGTGTTTGTACCAGATAAGAGTTTCGGTGCCCGCGTGAATAAGCGTATCATGCAGGGAAAATCCCACACCATCCTCCGCCAGAAGCAGACGGCGACTGCTCCAGGTTTGGGCTTTGGTGTCCCGTCGCGTTCCGATAATCTCTTCGAGTGTTCGTACAATCATGTGGATACCTCCTGTGCAAGGGTGTTATCAATTTCGTTCTTGTGGTTCCGACAGGCAGCCAGGACACTGGCCACGCTTTCCCGCAGAATTGCGATTCCCTCCAGCAGCAGCGATTCGTCAATAATCAGTGGCGGAAGAAATTTAACCACCTGGTCCCGTGCCCCGCAGGTCTCAAGAATCAGTCCACGCTGAAAAGCCTCTGCGGTGATTAATTTCGCCAGTTTTGCGTCGTGTTCAAAGACCATTCCACACATCAGGCCGCGACCCCGCACCAGGGCCATATCCGGCGGCATGGTCCCGATAATATTGTCAAGCTCATGCCGCAGAATTTGTGCCTTATGGCGAACCGTCTGGCTGAATGCGGTGTCCGTCCAGTAAAGTCGCAGAGCCTCGGTTGCCGCCACAAAAGCCAGATTATTCCCACGGAATGTTCCATTGTGTTCGCCGGGATCCCAGCAGTCCAGATGTGGCCGCAAAAGCACCACGGAAAACGGCAGCCCATAGGCTCCCAAAGACTTGGAAAGCGTGATGATGTCCGGTGTCATACCCGCGGGAGTAAAGCTGAAAAATGAGCCGGTGCGTCCGCAGCCAGCCTGAATGTCATCCACAATAACAAGAATATTATTTCGATGGCATATTTCCTCCACCCGGCGCAGCCAGTGGAATGAGGCGACATTGATTTTCTGCGGGGGATTGCCAGGGTAAGCCGCGCCAAAACTCAGGCATCCGACGAAGCAGAAGGCACCAAGACACGCAAGGGAACGCGCGATGTGAAATTGCTTGCGCCGGCACTGGAAGCGCTCGAGGCACAGAAACAATACAGTTATCTGGCAGGTGGAGCAATATTCCTGAACCCACGTACTGGCGCGGCATGGACTGGCGACCAGCCTATCCGGCATGGTGCCTGGGTACCGGCATTGAGACTATCGGGTGTTCGTTATCGCCGCCAGTATCAAACCAGGCACACCTTCGCTTCCATGATGCTCACGGCCGGTGAGT
>JAJYPG010000148.1 GCA_021795535.1 Planctomycetota bacterium | reverse complement strand
TGCCGCCGCAGCAAAGCGGCATGAATACCCGGTATGTTCAAACATCGCCTCGCCTATGGAATGCTCTTCGGGATCGCTCTTCTTGCGATGTTCTATTTTGATCAGACTTTGTCCGAGGGATGGCCCGCCCGGCCACTGTCGTTTCCGCCGGGCACACTCATGGTCCTTACGCTGCTGCTTATCATTCCCCTGGCGGTGAATGAAATGAGCCGGCTGCTTAAATATGAAAACGTTGTCATATCAAAACGTGTTTGTATTCTTTCCTCCCTTCTCTGCATGATCTGGCCCTGGCTCGAACAGCTTTCGGAAATGCTGCTGGCGCACCCCGCGGGTGCCAGCCCCATTGCTGTAACCATCGCAACCTGGTTCCACACGGTCCAACCGCATTATCTGGTACCCACGGTCATGGCCGTGGCCCTTGTCGGGGCGCTGGGCATGTTTTCCCGCCGCCAAAAGGTTGATGGTGCCATGGCCAACGCCGGGGGTTCGCTTCTGGCGATTGTTTATCTGGGCGTTTTGCCCGGCTTTTATCTCCCCATTCGCTTAAGCCATAGCGCCGGCATGATTGTCTCCATTCTTCTGATGGTTAAATGTGCCGATATGGGCGCCTACGCGGCGGGTCGTTTACTCGGACGCCATAAACTCATCCCCTGGCTCTCTCCTGGAAAAACATGGGAGGGATTTCTTGGCGGCGTGGCCGCCGCCGCGCTCGTTGGCGCGATGCTGACGCACTTTTCCCCCGAGTTTGACTGGTGGCAGGGAGCTTTGGGTGGGCTGTTGCTGGCCATCTGCGGACAATTGGGGGATTTGTTGGAAAGCCTGCTTAAACGCGATGCCGGCGTAAAAGATTCCGGATTCGTCCCCGGCTTCGGTGGTGTGCTGGACCTGCTGGATTCTCCACTCCTTGCCGCCCCAGCCGCCTACTGGATGCTCAAACTGGTGCATGGCTGAATTATCGGCACAGTACCCGCAGTTAATGATCACGCGGCGTGTCACTCGCCAGCTTTCCGCAGTGACGGCAGAAGCGGTCGGGGGAATCCATAGGCCAGCCGCAATTATGGCAACGCAGCGGTTCGGGGATCGCGGAATCGGAGGTCTGGGCCTCATTGCCTTCAACCACGCGGGCTAATCGCCGCACTTGCGCCAGCAGCAGATACCAGAGTCCCAGCAGCAGGGTAATGCTGGACACAATCAGCAGCGAATAAGCCACCACCGTCTGCCACAACGTGAATTGTCTGATGGTGAACGCCCCAAGAATCGAAACCCCGTAAAAAAACCAGCCGGGTACGCCGGTTACAACCGCCAGCGCGAGCATCAGGTACGCAATGAACCGGAAGCGGCGACGCTTGCGCACCAGCCCAACAGGCAGCCCCACATCGTGCGGGTGAATGTGTGGTAGGTTCTTTTCCATGGCACCTGCCTTGGCTGGACTCATGCCCGCAATTGTCCACCGGCGGGAAAACGGACGGCACAACTCTTGCCGCTAACGAGGCGGCAGTGCACCTCGGCACCCTTACGCTCAAAAGTCATTCCCATTCTATGGTGCCGGGGGGTTTGCTGGTTATATCATACACCACGCGGCTGACTCCACGAATTTCATTCACAATCCGCCCGCTCACCCGCGCTAAAACATCATAAGGAAGGCGGCTCCAGTCCGCTGTCATAAAATCGGTGGAATCAACACTCCGCAGGCCAATCACCGGCTGATAGTTGCGGCCATCGCCCATGACCGCCACGCTTTGCACCGGCAGCAGTACCGCAAAAGTTTGCGCCGTAGAGCGGTAAAGCCCGGCGGCGACCACTTCCTCCAGGAAAATTTCGTCCGCCTGACGCAGCAATTCCAATTTTTCGCGCGTAATATCGCCAATAATCCGCACCGCAAGACCTGGACCGGGAAACGGATGCCGCCATACGAGATGTTCAGGCAGACCCAATACTTCGCCCAGGCGGCGGACTTCATCCTTAAACAAATCACGCAGCGGCTCAACAAGTTCAAAGCCAAGTTCCGCAGGCAATCCGCCCACATTGTGATGCAGTTTTATATTTGCCGCGGTCCGGGCATAGCCATGGCCGCTCTCAATAACATCCGGATACAAAGTGCCCTGCGCCAGAAAACGGGCGTCGGGAATATCGGCGGAGGCTTGCTTGAAAACATCAATAAATGCCTTGCCAATGATGATTCTTTTCTGTTGCGGTTCAGTTACGCCGAGAAGGGCTTTCAGAAATTTATCGGTGGCATCCACCACGCGCAGGTCAATATGAAAATGATCACGGAAGGTGCTTTCCACGTTGTTGCGTTCATTTTTCCGCAGCAGGCCGTTGTCCACAAAAATACAGGTAAGCTGATTGCCAATGGCCCGGTGCAGCAGCGCCGCGGCCACCGCGGAATCAACCCCGCCGGAAAGACCGCAGACCACCCGGCTGGTGCCGACCTGACTGCGAATTTTTTCCACCGCAATTTCCAGAAAATTGCCCATCCGCCAGGTTCCGGCGGCATGGCAGACACGGTACAGAAAATTCTCGAGAATTTTCATGCCGTGCGGCGTGTGGGTTACCTCCGGGTGAAACTGCACCCCGAAGAAAGGTTTGGTTTTGTGGCGCATCGCAGCCAGCGGGCACGCCGGCGTGGAGGCCAGCGGCACAAAGTCCGGCCCAAGATCCCCAACCTGATCGCCATGGCTCATCCAGACCGTGGTCTGTTCCGGCACGCCGGTAAACAAGTCCGTGGCCAGCGCCGCACCGTGGCTGTCGCACGCTGTTTCCAGCCGTGTGGCACCATATTCACCCGCATGGCCGGGGTGAACCTGGCCACCAAGAAGTTCCGCGGCGATCTGCATTCCATAGCAGATTCCCAGAACGGGAATATTGAGATTAAAAATGTCCGGATCGCAGCGCGGAGCATCCTTTTCATATACGCTGGAAGGACCTCCGGAAAGAATAAGTCCCACCGGAGTCATCGCGCGGAGTTGGCTTACGGAAATATCCGGCGGCACCAGCAGGGCCTGCACGCCCGCTTCGCGCACGCGTCGCGCAATAAGCTGGACATACTGCGAACCAAAATCCAGAATGGGAACGGTCTGTTCAGTTGTAGGCGGTTCATTTCTCATGGGGCAATTGTAACGCGGAAAAACCCGGTTTTACAGTCAACCCTTCGCACCTGGCCTACGGAGCGGATGGTGATGCCCCTTTTTATGCTCATTCCGGAATTAACGCAGGAATAAATCAAGGCCACTGCCTGGCGATGAAGTTGTGTCCGGCTTTGGCATTTTTCTTGAATACCAGACTTATCCATATTTTCCCGTTACAAATCCGCAAAGACTTGAAGCGAAGCGTTTCGCTGAAAAAAGCCTTTTATTACGTATTATTACGCAGAAAATTTTTTTATTTTTTTTTGAAAAAATCGGGTGTTTTTGTTTGACATGGGCCGCGTCATTTCTTATAAAGGAATTGTCCGATGATCACGCGGCTTTCCGTTGAAAGTTGCAGCCCCGTCAGGCCCCTGAAAGGCCCAACGCGGGATCGCGGGCGGTGCCGCGAACAGCACCGACTCTCCGATTATCGGCAGATGGCCAGAATGGTCGAATACCCGCAGGCATGGCTTGCCCGTGGGATGAAATGACAACGTGCAGGCACGCGCTGACAAAATATGTCGCGGTGTCGGCGTGCCTTCGTTTTTAAGCCGTTTGATTTGCGTGGTGAATCGACAAGGAGGATTTTTTGTCTGCTTTTTTGGACATCGCCGGCGACGCCAATCACCGCGTCCCCTCACCAGCGGAAAAAATTCTGGCCGGAATTCAAGCCGATCCAGAAGGGATCATCCGCGCCCCGCGCCCTACGGATGGTGCCGCGATGAGTCGGCTGGCGACAGCGCTGGGAACGCTGGATGTGAACTCAACTTATACATACATAATGCTATGTCAGTACTTTAGTTCCACCTGCCGGGTCGCCGAGTCCTACGGCGCACTGGCTGGTTTTGTGACGGGCTTTCGCCGCCCGGATGCCGCCGAAACACTTTTTATCTGGCAGGTTGGTGTGGCTCCCGCCGCGCGGCGCAGGGGGCTGGCGCTTGCGATGTTGCTGGCCCTGCTCCTGAGCACGGATGGCCCGCCGAAGTTTATTGAGGCCACAATCAGTCCGTCCAACCATGCGTCACGCCACTTGTTTGACAGACTCGCCCGGCTTCTGCGCTGCGGGCGACAAACGGGTACGGGCTTTGACGCGGAGCTTTTCGCTCCGGAAACGCACGAATCCGAGGGCATTTTCCGTATCGGTCCGATTTCCGAATTGATAATTGAACAATTATCCACAGGAGTGATTAAACCATGATATTTGAACGACGAGAATCTGAGGTATTTGAACGACGAGAATCTGAAGTTCGCAGCTATTGCCGGACTTTTCCAACGGTCTTCCGGAAAGCCGAGGGTGCGGAACTTTTTGGCGAGGATGGCAAACGTTACATCGACTTTTTCGCCGGAGCCGGAGCCTTGAATTACGGCCACAACAACCCGCGCATTCGGGAAAAAATTATTTCGTATCTCAACAGTTGTGGCATTGTGCATAGCCTGGATATGTTCACGCCGGCCAAACGTGAATTCCTCCAGGCGATGGAAACACTGATTCTCAAGCCGTTCGCGATGGATTATAAAATTCAGTTCCCCGGACCCACCGGAACCAATGCGGTGGAGGCCGCCATCAAGCTGGCGCGTAAAGTAACCGGGCGAAGCGGGATTATTGCGTTTACCAATGGCTATCATGGAATGACCGCTGGAGCGCTGGCCGTGACCGGGAATAATTATCATCGGAGAACCATGGGGGGAATGCTGGGAAACACCACCTTTATGCCTTACGACGGCTATTTTGGCCCGGATGTGGACACGGCAGATTATCTTGAAAAATTTATTCTTGATGAAAGCAGCGGTGTGGACCCTCCGGCGGCGGTATTGCTGGAAACCGTGCAAGGGGAGGGCGGAATCAATGTCGCCTCATTCCACTGGCTGCGCCGGGTGGAGGAAATATGCCATCGAAATAA
>JAJYPG010000147.1 GCA_021795535.1 Planctomycetota bacterium | reverse complement strand
AGCTGATTGGCGCACAGTTGGAATACATGGAATTAATGCGTAATGTGCAGGAAGCCATCAATGATGGCGTCAATGAACCCGCGGGCGCGGCCAAAGAGATTGATTCAACTTCCGCACCGGCGGCCCCGGCTTCCCGGCTGATTATTCCCGGCTGATAAGCGGCGATTTTTGCCATCGCCCGTTTCGTGGGCGCAAAGGCCACGCGGGCAATCAGCGTCGCTGCCGACTCGTGGCACCCCGACTGCCCCGCCCGCCACGATGATCGCGCCCGCGGCCCGATCGTCCACGTCCGCCATGGCCAGTGCGCATCGGACGAGCCACTCCGACGGTGGGGCTGTCTGAAAGATCGGCTGACGGCGCGATTGGTGCGGACACAACCGGCAATACCGCAGCAGGAACTGGAGCGGCGTAAACAGAGCCATTGGTCGGCGTTGGCGGCACGGCTGGCGTTGCCCGAGCAGGCAGATTGGCGGGGGCCGCCAGACTGTCCCAGAATTGTGCATTCGTCTTGTACTTCCCCAGGGCCTTGACCAGCACATCCATTGCGGACACGGGATCGCGTCCGATCAGATCGCGGCGTAACATGCCGGATTTATAGGCGTGTGTCACCCCGAGCAATAATTCTTCTTTACGTGTGCCGGAGGCCGGCAGGTCTATGGCGGGCCAGACGCGCCGGTCCGAGAGCTTCCGGGAAAGTACCAGCTCCATATTGCCGGTCCCTTTGAATTCCTGAAATATCAGGTCATCCATTTTGCTGCCGGTTTCAATCAGACATGAGGCGATAATGGTAAGTGATCCGCCATGTTCAATGTTGCGGGCAGACCCAAACATGGCCCGCGGTTCAACCAGTGCGCCGGAATCAACACCACCGGTCATGGTCCGGCCGGAACTGCCGACAAAGTGATTGAAGGCCCGGCCCAAACGGGTAAGGGAATCAAGCACAACCATGACATGGTGGCCGAATTCAACCATCCGCCTAGCGCGTTCAATCACGCTGCGCGCGGCGCGCACATGGGAAAGGACATCCTCATCATTGTTACTGGCCCAAACCTCCGCATTGAGTGTGCGGCGAAAATCCGTCACTTCTTCTGGCCGTTCATCCACCAGAAGGATAAACACCTTCATATCCGGATGGTTGATCAGTGTGGCTTCGGCTATTTGTTTAAGCAGTGTTGTTTTTCCCGTTTTTGGCGGAGCGACAATCAGACCGCGCTGGCCGCGGCCAATGGGGGTGAGCAGATCCATAATCCGCATGGATATTGGCCCGTCCGGCGTTTCAAGTTTGAGCCGTTCGCGCGGGTCTATAACCGTCAAATCTGCAAATGCGGGCATTTGCCAGTATTCCTCCAGCGTCTTGCCATTTACGCTGAGAATATCCGTCACCTGCGGGCCTGGAGCGCGGCCGTTGGGCTTAACATTCACGGAAAGCATAAGCCCCGGACGAAGATGATCGCGGGCAATTATTTCCGGCGTAATTGTGGGATCGGCCGGGACGGGCTTGAATTTTCGCGATTCAAGGCGCAAAAACCCCTGTCCCTTGTCGGTTATTTCGAGCAAACCCGTTACCTGATTTTCTGACACGTTGCCTCGCTAAGTGAAACCATCAGTCACCTGGACTGATAAAAAAATATCCATTGATTATCCGACGGCCAACCCGTGGATTTCCATACCTGTTAACCTTGCCATGGCAAAAACAACCACAGCATTTCTTCTGATCCCTACGTTATTTTTCAAGCGGTTGTACACCACAACGGAAATAGACCTTTAAGAGTGACTTACCCGCGAACGAATCAAGTCGGGATAGTCGGTAATTATTCCCCGCACCCCCATCGCCGCACAGCCCGCGATGGTACCGGCATCATTGACCGTATAGGCCCAAACATCCAATTCGGCATGTCGCGCCTGGCCCACGCGCTCCAGTGAAACAATACCAGTATCCATCGCCAAAATATCCGCCTTAAGCCGCGTGCAAAGTTCAGGTAAATTCCTGGCCCATCTTTCGGAGAGCAACCCGATCCGCAGATGAGGCATGACGCGACGTTGGGCAAGCAATGTGGCGGCGTCAAAACTTAAAATTATCGCCCGATCCAACACACCAAATTCCGATAGCGCTTCCGCCAGAATTTCCGGAGAAATCGCCTGTTTCAATTCCAGGATCGGTACCGCCATATCGTCAATGGCGGCCAGAGCTTCCGTCAGCGTGGGAATGCGCGTTCCCGCAAACCGCGGATTTTTCCATGAGCCGGCATCCATCCGTATCAGCTCAAGGCGTGTTAATTCATTCACACGACCATGCCCGTTCGTGGTGCGATCCACTGTTTCATCATGCAACACTACCGGAATGCCATCAGCAGTCAAACGCACGTCAAACTCAACGGCGACGGCTCCGAGCCGAATGGCTTCGTCAAAAGCGGCGACAGTATTTTCCGGGGCGTAAGCGGATGCTCCACGATGGGCAATTCCCATCAGAGAGGCGTTTGCCATGACTTCATTATATCAGAAAGCTTCTCCGTCACAACACAATTTAGGATACGAACCTTTCTTCATGGACCATAGGCACCATAGACAAGGGGTGTCCGGGGCGTTCGCGTTACTCCGGGCTTTGGCGTGACGATTCGGTTTAAGCACGGGACCATCTTCGGTGGATTGGCGCATAGTCCATGGCTGTCATGGGCGGTTCATGAGTATTGCGCGGGTAGCTGACGATTTAATCGCGGGGAAAAGTCTTTTTAATATTTTTTTCGTCCAAATCAGCCGAAGGCGACCTTTCGCGTGGTACGGCGCGGGCTTTCATTGAATTTGGTCAGGGTAACGGCATTACCTGATGTATTGAAGACCACATTGTTCATAAACGCCCGCATGAGCAGCAATCCGCGCCCACCGGCCTGTTGAAGATTACATTCCGTGGTGGGATCAGGCAAAGATGCGGGATTAAAGCCGCGACCTTCATCTTCTATCACAACATCCACACGGCGTGGTGTGATGCGGTATTTCACATGAACGACTTTGTGAGGGTCAAGTTTATTGCCATGTTTGACGGCGTTGGCAAAGGCTTCTTCAATGGCGAGTTTAAGAGCGAAAAGATCACGATCGGTATAGGCTAACTGTTGACACTGGCAGAGAATTTTTTCTTCAAGTTCCGCAGCACGGTTCACATCGCTGGGCAGTTCAAGCTTGAACCAGAACGTATGAGACCCCCTGGAGTCGCCCGGACGAATCGCCCGGTACGATCCCGAGGAATTTGGGGAATGATTCGCATCAGCCTTAATCTGCATCTGTCGCATAGCACGCCCAATACGTGAAATTACACGAGCATACCGCTGTAAAGCGGCGGGGCGTCCGTTCCCTTTTTTCAGCCAGCGCGGCGGACATCATGTCCCTAAGCGCATTTAATTATACCGTGCGTGCGGGAAGAGAAGATCGCAATTTAATCTAAAGGCGACCGGTCCTTGGGCTGCACGCTTTCCTTCGCTTCCTTTATATTCGGATAAATCTGAAACAACTTATTAAGTTTTGTGATCAGAAAGACCTCAAATATCTGTGGATTGATGTCACATAACCGCAATTGACCATCGCGATTGCGAACTTTGTTGTTGACAGTGATGAGCGTTCCGAGGGCGGCGGAAGATAAATGGTCCACCCCGGCAAAGGAAATTACTATTTTAGGACGATAGCCACTTTCCACCAGTGAGGCCAGTTCGTCTCCTATTTCGGCAATATTGGCTTCGTCAAGTATCCGGCGGGATGTGAACTCAACCAGCACAATCTCGCCATCGCGGGTTATTTTTAACCGAGCGGCGTCCTGTTGCATGGCGGAATCTCCGGATAAAGTCATAGAGCACCAAAAAACCATTCAACCGCCAAAGCGGAATGAATCAGGAATGGGACGGAAAAAAAACCGGGTATGCGCCCCGGAAATGGGTATCAACCGTCGTCCGCAGCCCTTTCCTTACCAAGCTATAATAAAACATTATCACAGTATGTCAATCATCGGAAATTGCGTCTGGTGAGACTTTACTGGATACAATAGACGCCAACGCGACATCAGGATGGCCCCAACAAGGAGATATTTAAGATGAATTATGAAAAACATTTTCGAATAAAGCCCGGTGGCAAAGTGAAACTTGCTGATATTGATTCCGCTTTTACGGGCCACCACAGCAGCCACAAGGAGGCTGCGGACGAAATTGAACATTACCGGCAAAAACTATGGGAACTTCAGGAGTTGCTGTACGCCGATCGCCGCCGGTCACTTCTGATCTGTTTGCAGGGCATGGATGCCGGTGGCAAAGATGGGACGATTAACCATGTTCTTGGAGCCATGAACCCGCAGGGTTGCCGGGTGGTTGGGTTTAAGCAGCCATCAGCGGAAGAATTAAGCCACGACTTTCTCTGGCGTATCCATCGGGAGGCACCAACGCGGGGCGAAATCGTTGTTTTCAACCGTTCACATTATGAAGATGTGCTTATTGCACGGGTGCATAATCTGGTGCCCAAAGAAGTCTGGTCGCGCCGTTACGATGCCATTAACGGTTTTGAAAAAGAGTTGGCTGATTCCGGCGTTCATATTATTAAGTTCTATCTGCATATTTCCAGAAAAGAACAGTTGAAAAGATTTCGTGATCGGCTGGACAATCCGGCAAGGCGGTGGAAAATAAGCGACGCGGACTACAAGGAGCGACCTTTCTGGGATGATTATATGAAGGCCTATGAGGAAGCGTTATCCCGTTGCAGCACCGGGCAGGCGCCCTGGTATATTATTCCATCGGACCACAAATGGTTTCGCAACCTGGCGGTGGGAAACATTGTGGTGGAACATCTCAAGGCCTTGAAGATGTCGTTTCCCTCCCCCACCGTGAATATCAAGCAAATTCGCCGGGAATATCACGCGGCGATAAAACATCCGCATTAGCATCGGCGCCATGGTGGCGGGGATTTTCCGGACCGTTTGACCATGGCCGGTCGTTTGGGATAAAGTGTATGGCTCGAACGATATGGTGATTATCTCGTTTGGGGGATGGTGTAACGGTAGCACAGCAGAT
>JAJYPG010000146.1 GCA_021795535.1 Planctomycetota bacterium | reverse complement strand
GGTGGTGGTGGCCGCGTTGGTTCCAATGCCGCATTTGCATTGCAATGTGCGGGCATTGTGCGAGAAATAGCGCTGGTGGATGCCAATGCGCAACTGGCTTCGGGTGAAGCCTTGGACCTGCTGCATGGCGCATCGCTGGTGGGCGATCAGAGCATTTATGCAACGGACATGAAGGGCTCGGCGAATTCCGATATTATCTGCATTACCGCGGGCCTGCGTCGCAAGCCCGACGAATCACGGTTGGACCTGATCAATCGTAATGTGTCATTGTATAAAAGCGTCCTGGATTCGCTCAAGGGGGCGGGCGTGAAAAAAGAGTGCATATTTTTGGTGGTTTCCAACCCGGTGGATGTGCTGACGCGCTTGAATATTGAATATCTTGGCTGGCCGGCCAAACAGGTCATTGGCCTGGGCACGGTGTTGGATACCACGCGCTTCCGATCACTGATTGCGGCCGCCAAAAATCTGCCGGCTACGCAGGTGAATGCGGTAATACTCGGCGAACATGGCGATACCATGACGCCGATCTGGAGTACGGCCACGGTGGCGGGAATGCCGTTAATTAAAATGGTCACGCCTGCGCAGCAGGCGGAAATTTTCAAACAAACCCAGACTTCCGGCGCGGAAGTGATCAAACTTAAAGGCGGGGCCGGTTATGCGGTGGGCCTCAGCATTGCCGAGGTCATTCATTCCATCGCTTTGGACCGCAAGCGGATTTTGCCGGTCAGCAGCCAGCTTACCGGTCAGTATGGAATTAAAAAAGTCTGCCTGAGTGTGCCGACGGTGGTGGGTAGCGGCGGTGTGGAAACGGCGTTGGAACCGGAATTGTGGCCCAAGGAAATGGCCGGCATTCAGGCCATCGCCAGAGCTCTGGAAGAAACCTGGGGAAAAATTAAATAAGTGTTAAGGCTCATTGTTTCAACGGAATTGCGTAATGCTGATCGTGGATCGCCAGAAAAAACTGCTTGATATTCTGCGAACGCGGCAAAGCGCCTCCCTGGAACAACTGGCGGAAGAACTTGGCGTTTCAAGTTCCACCGTGCGGCGGGATGTTGATGCCCTGTGCGGGCAGGGCGTGGTGGAATCCACGCGCGGCGGCGTTTTATATCGTGGCCGCTCTCCGGCGATGCTGGATCTGGATCAGCGTATGCAGGAACAGGTGGACGCCAAACGCGCCATTGGAAAAGCCGCCGCCGCCATGATTGAACCCGGCATGACGGTTTACTTTGACGGCGGTTCCACGATTCATTACACGGTGCAGCAGTTGGAAGTCCGCCCGTTGCAGGTGGTTACCAACAGTCTGACGGTGGCCAATCATTTCGCTAATGATGAGGGGGTGGAACTTCTGGTGCTGGGCGGAGCGATGTACCCGCGCTCCGGCGTGATGGTGGGGCCGATTACCATGCAGGCCCTGGCTGACATTCATGCGGATGTCATGGTTTTTTCTGTGGCCGGCATTTATGAAGTCGATATTTTCAACACCAATCTG
Source organism: Planctomycetota bacterium (assembly GCA_021795535.1). The sequence continues at coordinate 3,563 of JAJYPG010000146.1, read as the reverse complement.
GCCATGGTGCAGATTGAGAAACTCGCCATGAAACAAGCCGCCAGAAAAATCCTGCTGGCTGATGCGGGCAAATTTGGCCGCAAAGGCTTGGCCCGGGTGTGTTCCATTGAAGAGCTGGATCTGATTATCACCGACGCGGCCATCAGCGAAACATGGAAAGCCAATTTACAGGATCGTCTGAAAATAGCGGTGTAATTGTCGGCGCGTAGAAGCCACCGGCGGGGAACCGGGGGCTTCAGGCGGAAGAGAGGTGGGTGATGCGTTTCGGAAAGCGAACGCAAGGGAAGTGTAGCGGCGCACTGTGAGCATATCGTGAACATTGCGTAAATTTGCCTTGAGTGTTTGATGAGCAACATGTAAATGCCTTATTTCTTTTTCGCCGGGAAGGCGAACGAAGCTCCCGCCGCTGAAAGCAGAACTGCCAGAATCACCAACAGCGATGTGGTCGTGCTTATTTGCACCGCCGGCACGTAGGCGGCAAGCAGCGGCAAAAGCATCTTGCCACCGATGAACAGCAGAATCACAGCCAGCCCAGCTTCCAGAAACCGTAGCCGGTCCATTAAAGGAGCCATGATAAAATAGAGCCGATGCAATGCCAGCACGGCAAAAACATTGCTGCTTGTAACAATCAGTGGATCGCTGGTAATGCCAAAAACCGCCGGGATGGAATCAAACGCAAAGAGCACATCCACCAGACCCACCAGAATGATCGCCAGCAGCAGAGGCGTAATACGACGGCGACCATTGATTAAGACAACCATTTGCCGACCGGCATATTCCGGGCTGATCGGAAGGATATTGCTCGATAGGCCGATCAGACGCTCTCCAATGCCACGTTCGCCATCCGGCTGGAAAAACATCAGCCCACCCGCCAGCACTAGAAATGCCCCCATAAAATAAAACAGCAGATGAAATCGGCCAATGAGCGCCAGACCGGTAAGAATCAGCACCACACGCGCCACAATTGCCAGAATAATGGCCCAGAACATGACTAGACTCTGATCGGCGGCGGGAATCTTTAAGGCGCGCAGCATAATAATAAACATCATCACATTATCGGCGCTTAAGCCTAATTCCAGCAGGTAGCCGGTGCTGAAAGTTAACGCCGGATGCGGACCCGCAACAGCCGGCGCACCGACGCTTTGCGCCAAGGCAAAGTGCAGGTACAGGCCATAAACCAGGGCAAGAAAAACTGGCAGGGAACACAGAACCGCCGCACGATTGAAGGCGTTAGTGCCTGCCGCGGTTTGCGGGATCAAAACATCCAGCGCCAAGATCAGCGCCGAAAGAAATATAAACAGTATCCACGCCAACATCATGACTTTACGCCTTGTGCGGCAGGCACATCAGCGCGTTCCGGGCGTGCCGGTGGCCAGGATTTTATCAGTCGGTCTATAAATGCCACATACCGCTGTTTTAGACTGCGATGGGAAGTAAAAAAGTGCCGCAAATACAGTTCACCGGCGACACGATTCCAACGCAAGGTGAGATTATGTTTATCGGCAGATGTCAGGGCAGATCGGGCCAGGAGATTATTGAGTTGACCTTTTTCTGCCATGGTTAAAAGCTCCAATAGCTCTGCGCGGTAACGGCTGTTTTCAATAAAAAGCATAAACGACCAGAGTTCAGCATAATAGGCTTGAATATAAAAGGCGTTGTGCATCACCACGCTGCCGGCTTGCGTGCCCGCCAGGGCCGGAAGGGGCAGCAATTGCCGTCGCTCAACAGCATGCCGGAGCATTTCCCAACGCACCGCATTAAGCCACGGCGTAAATTTCGGATACCCATGTCGCCACCGCATAGCTTCATATTGTGTCGCCATGCCCTCATCCAGCCATGCCGGTAGATGGTCTTTTAAGGCCAGAAAGCTGAACTGATGCCACGCCTCATGGGCCACGACAGATAATATCTCAGCGACATTGGAGCGGTAAGCGGCAAACACGCCGTTGCGTTCATAGCCACCAGCTTCAATGTGCAGATAAATAGGAGCCTGCGCGCCGGTGACGTGACGCGTATAGCGTGCCCATTGGCTCCGGTTGCGAAACACATAACCCACCATCGGTAACTTTGGTGCGGCGTTGGGCAGCAGACGGATAAACCGCGCGTAATCAGCCTCCAACACACGGGCGATAAGGCGTTGCTGTACCGGGTTATCGATGGTAGTGTAAATACGATAATGAAGCGTTTGAATCACGCGCCCATCCGACGGGCCACCGGGCCAGAGGGTAGCCACGGGCGGCATGGCGCGTAATTGCCGCCGATCTGCGGAAGTCAACCCCGGTGGCCAATGGTGCATGCTTGAACACCCGTATAAATTTACCGCAAGTGTCAGCAGCAAAAAACAGGCGGCAATTTTTGTTTTTAAAAGCATGCACGCAATGTTACCGGCGCGATGCCAGTGGCCGCAAGCGACTGATCAATAAATGGATTTTGCCAGCATACAATTCCGCTCTTTATCACGTTATACGATCAAAGATCACCTGCCAACCAGGCGCGGAGATTCCCGACGGCCTGCGGATTTACTCAACGCCCTGATTCAGAATATCGAGATATGTGTGATATGTAAACACCCGATTCCGCCGGTGGCCGGTCAACTCCTTTACGATACCCAATTCCTTGAGGCCAAGCAGACATTTTCCCACCGTTACCACGTTCAACCTGCTGCGTTGAGATAATAGGCGGATCGTAGCCACAGGCCGCTCGGCAAGTGATGCATGCACGCGCCTGGCACTCGATGAAATTCGACCCAATGCCTCAATGCTTTGAACGTCTTTAGCTTGCAGTTCCATAAGCAGCCGCACAGTATTTACGGCTTGTTGGGCCGTCTGAGCAACCGCCTCGAAAAACAAATCCAACCACTGCTCCCAGTTCCCCTCGGCACGAATGTCATTTAGCAGTGCGTAGTAACGGGATCGATGTTTTTTCAAATAAAGGCTTAAATACAGCAGCGGTTCTCGTAAAATCTCCTGTTCACATAAAATAAGGGTAATCAACAGCCTGCCGAGCCGGCCATTGCCGTCAAGAAATGGGTGGATCGTTTCAAATTGAACATGTGCCAACGCCGCCTTAATTAAAGCTGATGTCGGCACCGGAAGGTCATGGAGAAATCGTTCCAGATCCCCCATACACGGCATAATCTGATCAGGCGGCGGCGGAACGAACGTCGCATTGCCGGGACGCGATCCACCAATCCAGTTCTGGCTGCGTCTGAATTCTCCAGGAGTACTATTATCTCCACGCCCGCCGGCAAGTAGTTTCGCGTGCATTTCCTTTATCAGGCGCAGCGACAGCGGCAGCCCCCCCGCCAGCCGAGCCAGGCCATGCTCCATGGCAGCGACATAGTTACTTACCTCACGGGCGTCACCCATCGGCACGCCGGGAGTCTCATTTATTTCATAGAGCAGCAAATCTGAAAGTGATGACTGCGTGCCTTCGATCATGGACGAAAGAACCGCTTCCTTACGAACGTAGGTATATAAAAACAAGTCCGGATCAGGCAGTAACGTGCAAACGGCGTCAAGACGGCCCAGCCACACCAGTGCTGTATCACATTTCGCTTGCAG
>JAJYPG010000145.1 GCA_021795535.1 Planctomycetota bacterium | reverse complement strand
CAATTTTCCAATCATTGAACCGCTGTGGTCTATCAGCAGAACGATCCGTGACGCCTGGTTTTTTAATCCCATAAATGCCACAGGTGGATCATGTCCCCCTAGGCCACGGGCAATGCCAAACGCGGCACATTGCCACTCGCTGGCCCGTGCCCCAGCTTTCCGCCGCCGATCGAAGCATCCGAGCCAAGGCCAATCAGGCTCGCATTCTTTTGACCGGCGACTCCGTTTAACAGGTCATTGATGGCGGTAGGTCTGGTTTTAGACGCATGTTCCGTCGATGAGAGCATCTGTTTTAACGAATGAAGTGTTCCAGTTGAAAGTTTTTTGTTTAGCGTTGTTCCTGTGTGATGCGGTGTGCTGGGGCCGAACGATTCCGGCATTACAAACAACTCCCGCGGTGCCTTTAGAGGATGATACATGAGGTGATAGGCCAGAAGTGCCAGAATAATAACGCTGGCGTGAATTAGCAGCGATGTGCCCCAACCCATAAACCGCGAGTCTGGTCCGCGTGGTGCAGGCACGGCCACGGGCATCCAGGCATTTCGACGGAAAAACACGGTTCGCTTATGGCGCCGGCGCGGTGTGAATTTTCGTCTTGCCACTACCAGACTCATCTTTCAGAGACCTCATTTTCCCATACCCATCAGGCATGGTGTGTCAAGGGGCAAGTTCGTTACCGTGCGAGCGGAAAAACCGCTCCGGTATTTACGCTGCTAGAGGCACCGTTATTTTCGCCTCCTAGGTACTACCTCACGGCTTCAAGCACAATCTCTTATCGGTCCGATGAACGCCTTGGCTTGACACCACCTCTATAACTTACTAAAACGGAGTGGAAAGGCAATCGTCCGGGCGATTCCCGGCGACGTGGCGGTGTGAAGTTGGGGTGGAAAGGGTGCCCGATAGTGAGGGATGTGCTTTTGAAGGGGCTTTTTCCATGTGGGCCTGCCAACGGCTCTAACCCCGAATTTTCACCCGGAAAACGCGTTTGTTTTATTTGTTCCGTCATGGCCGAGTTATTATGGCCGTTTTGCCTCATTGTAATGGCCGCCGCTTGTTGTGGTATTTTCGCTTTGCAATGTTGCCTTTCAGACGGTTTTGTGGCTGCCCGTGCTATTTAGGCCCAGGTTGCCGCGAGAATTAAGGAGTATTTGTATGCCACCAAAAAAGAAAACAACCATCGTAACCCCCGCTATCACATCCTTCGCACCTGCCGCCAAGCCGGCTGTTGCGCTGGTTCCGGTCAGCCGGTCGGAAACCAAAGGCAGTGGCACCGCCACCGCCGTTCGACCCATTAAGGAACCCGCCGCGCGAATGCTGACCCACCAGCAGATTGCCGAACGTGCCTATCAGCTTTATTTGAAACGCGGCTTTGGTCCCGGAAACGCCCACGCCGACTGGATTGAGGCCGAAAGGCAGCTTAAGGCTGGATTGTAAGGGTTGATTGTGAGTTCTTGGTCTGCTGGGCATATTTTGCAGCCTTGGCAGGTCTGTTGCGCTTGAGTCAATAGTGCGGTGACCTTTTTGCGCCCGCATCGGTGGTCGTTGTTCCCCATTAAGAAGCTACCCGCTGCGGTAATGGTGCGGTGGCTTTTACAGGGCCTGTAAAAGCTGCGACATGTTTTTTTGCGCGGTATACTGGTCGCCATGGCCAAAAGCAAAACGTATTTTGTCTGCCGTCAATGCGGCGCTATGCAGCCCAAGTGGATGGGGAAATGCCCTGATTGCGACGCATGGGATGCCTTGGATCAAATAACCGAAACCGCCGCTGACCCGCATCGTCCCGCCATTCTTTCCGCCTCTGGAGAAATGCGCTTCGTAACCACAGTGTCCCAAGAGGACGTTCCGGCGCGCAGCGTCGCGCAAATTCCCGATTTTCAAGTGCCACGCATGGTCACCGGTCTGCCCGAATTTGATCGTGTTCTTGGTGGGGGCGTTGTACCCGGCAGCGCTATTCTTCTAGGTGGCGATCCGGGCATAGGAAAATCAACCCTTATGCTTCAGGCGGGCGATCAGATGGCACGCCGCGGATTTAATATTCTTTATGTCAGCAGTGAGGAATCCGCCCAGCAAACCAAGCTTCGAGCACAGCGTCTTGGGGTAAGCCATGAAAAACTTCTCATTTATGCCGAATGCAATCTGGAAAAAATAACGCGGCAAATCCAAAAACTCCGCCCTCATCTGTGCATTATCGATTCCGCGCAGCTTGTCTATAAAACCACCAATCCATCTCCACCCGGCAGTGTTTCCCAATTGAAAGATTGCTGCCAGGAACTGGTTTATCTGGCCAAGGCGGGTGGTTCAGCGGTTTGCCTGGTCGGGCATGTTACCAAGCAGGGAATGCTGGCGGGACCAAAATTACTGGAACATGTGGTGGATACCGTCCTTTATTTTGAAGGCGATACGCACCACGACCACCGCATTGTCCGATGCGTGAAAAATCGTCATGGAAGCACGCTGGAGGTTGGCATCTTTCGCATGGGCAACACCGGCCTGCAACCGCTGGATGACGCCGCTTCGCTGCTGATTGAAACCCATGGAGGAACTCCCAATGGCAGTGTCATCACCGCGCCCATGCAGGGTTCGCGCGTGCTTGCGGTGGAGGTTCAAGCCCTTACCGCCGAGAGTATGCTCGGTGCCGCAAGGCGCAAAGTAAGCGGTTGCGATGTGAATCGTGTGGCGATGATTATTGCGGTTCTGGAAAAACGCGCGGGACTGCGTCTGGTTGATAAAGATGTCTTTGTAAATGTGGTGGGGGGGCTACGGGTGGTGGACCCCGCCGCCGATGCCGCTATTGCGCTGGCCATCGCCGGATCTCACATGAAACGCGGACTCTCTTCCGATACCCTGGTGGCTGGGGAGCTTGGTTTGCTTGGTGAGCTGCGGCAGATTGGCTATCTGGGCCAGCGCCTTGGTGAGGCCGGACGCCTTGGTTACAAGAGTGTCATCATTCCCGTGCAGCGCAGCGCCGCGGACAAAGCCGCCTTGGCCACGGCCGCCAAAACCATGAAAATTTTCCCCTGTCGCACATTGGATGAGGCGGTAAAGCTGCTTGAATAGTGCCTTGTTTTAAGGTGTTCATCGGTACTTAAATTCGTTGCGATTCTGCGTTGTGGTCTTGTGGAATTTACGAATCGCCGTAACGCCGGACGTTGGAACCATCACCGGCGTCATACGCGGTGGTCTGCGCTGTGCCGCATAGGTCACAGCGGGCTGTGGATATCGCTTTGCCCGTGGTTTCATCCACCGTGGTTAAAATGCCACACATACGCGGATCGCCTGTGGCAACCTCAAAGTGGAACGGCATGCCGGTGATCAAATGCTTGAGTACACGGTCTTTCCGGCGGCCAAGAACACTGTCGTATGGGCCGGTCATTCCCACATCAGACACAAATGCGGTACCGCCGGGAAGAATGCGGACATCCGCTGTCGGGGTGTGCGTGTGGGTTCCAAAATTAATGGACACGCGACCATCAAGATGCCAGCCCATGGCAATTTTTTCGCTGCTGGCGTCGGCATGAAAATCCACCACCCGAATCTTGATGTCTCGCGGAATTTCCTCCAACATGCGGTCCACGCGGGTGAACGGGTCATCCATGGGATTCATATAAACTCGGCCCATAATCTGCAGCACGGCAATTTTCACGCCCTTACGCGATTGCCGCACTGTCCAGCCGCGGCCAATCGATTGTGGTGGATAGTTTCCGGGGCGTATGAGTCGGTCGGATGTTTCCAGCAGAGGCAGAATTTCCCGCTTGCGGTAGGTGTGATCCCCCATGGTGCAGACATCCACGCCGGTGGACAGAATTTTTTCAAAAATCGGCGGCGTCATGCCCGATCCGGCTGCGGAATTTTCCGCATTTGCCACCACAAAATCTATTTCCTCGCGGGTAATCAGTGGGGGCAGAAGTTCGGCAACCACCTGTCGTCCGGGTTTTCCAATAATATCCCCTATGCAAAGAATTTTAAGCGGCAACGGGAAGTCCTTTCTGTGGGCTTGTCGGCACGGCATAACGCCGCGCGGTTTGTGCGGCCAGTTCTGCTGCAACCAGTCTAACCGCGCGGCAACTTCTCGCAACCCGGTCGGCTTATTGAGTTTTGTTGTTTTGCTTTTTGCTGAAAACTTTCAAGCCAACCAAACAGCCGTCTCTATGTGATAATTTAGCTGTGGCTCTGCCGTGCTTTTCTTTATTCATCCGCATCTGATGGCGAGTTTAATAGCGACGTTGACGCTGTGCCCGCGGGCAGAGATTGCACGCCTTTAAGCTTGCGTTCCATGGCTCGCTTGCGCGTGGCGACGTCATCAATCGAACTGTGGGCCTCTTGCAGCTTTTTCTGAACCCGATCCAGAGATTCGCCGAATTTCTGGAATTCCGTCTTTACCTCCGAAAGAACATTCCAGACTTCGCTGGAATGTTTTTGAATGGCCAGCGTACGGAATCCCATTTGAATGCTGGTCAGGATTGACCAGAGCGTGGTAGGCCCGGCGATGGTTATTTTCAACTTTCGTTGCAGCCTTTCCACCAGCCCCTCGCGCCGCGCCACTTCGGCAAACAGGCCTTCCGAAGGCAGGAACAGGATGGCAAAATCAGTGGTGACCGGCGGATTAATGTATTTTCCGCTTATTTCCGCCGCACAATATTCAACATCCATTTCCAATGCCCGTGCGGCGACATGCACAGCGTCGTTATCGAGATTTTCCTGGGCCTCAACCAGCCGCCGATAGTTTTCCAGCGGGAACTTGGCATCTATGGGCAGAAGGAGGTGTTGGTCTGTATTATCGGATATTCCGGGTAGACGTATGGCAAACTCCACGCGTTCGGAATTGTTGCGAACAGAAATGTTTTTCACATATTGTTCAGGCGTGAGAACATCTTCCAGCAGCGCGGCCAATTGCACTTCACCAAAAACCCCACGCGACTTCACATTGCCCAGCACGCGTTTTAAATCTCCCACCCCCACGGCCAGAGCCTGCATTTCGCCAAGCCCCTTGTGTACCTGTTCCAGCCGGTCGGTGACGAGCTTGAAGGATTCGCCGAGACGCTTTTCGAGTGT
>JAJYPG010000144.1 GCA_021795535.1 Planctomycetota bacterium | reverse complement strand
TTCTGTTGCTGGCACCAGGCTTTCCTGCGATGGCCGCGGATGCCACGCCCGCTGTTCGCATCGGGCCGTTTTATCCGGAGGCCCCGAACGGTATTGCCTTTATTGTGGACCGCAAGACCGCATTTCTTTTGCGCATCGGATGGGTTCAGAATGGACGTCTGGAGGATGGCTACCACGCTTTCGTGGCGAATATGAAGGGTTACGGCCCTTCCGCGGCTGGCGGCTGGTATAACCGGCTGGCCTGGCGGGCGGGCGCGGCGCGGGTGCAACTTCGCTGGAGCCGAACGGGGTCTTCCATTGTTGGCCAGTTAAAATCCTCTCAGCCGGTGCGAATTGTGCTGGAAACCACTCCGAGTTGGCCGGAGTACATGGTCCGCTATTCACTGGACCGACATGGCCTTAAGGGCGAGGGCATGCCAGCCGGCAAAGTTGTTGTCCGCTGGCATTTGGTTGCAGCGTCCGTGCCTGCGGCTGAATTCTGCACGGACAACTATGCCGCTTTATCCAGGCATGTTTTGCTTGGAATATCGAATTCCGGCCACACAGGCAATTATGGCGGCCTGGTGTTTAACCTCAAGCCCGGCAAGGACATTTATTTTGCCGCCGGTACGACTGGATTGGGAAATCTCCAACATGCGGGTCAAATTTTGGCCAGCGCCCGCCGCCGGTACGATTCTTCGCGTGCCGCCGCTGGCGGAGCCTGGGGGAATATTCTCAAACCGATCAATCGGAATTTGAATTTTGCCCGCGCCTACGGTCCGGCCACCAATATCACCGGTTATCTGGCGATGCGGGGATGGAGTTTGCCGGCGGTCCAGAATGTATTTGAATGGGACAGCTTCCTGGCCGCGCTCCAGGGATCCATCGCTCATCCTTATCGGAGTCGGCAAACAATTCATCTGGTATTCGCCGGCCAACTCCCCAACGGCATGCTTGAGAATTATTGTCAAAATGGTTCGGGAACGACGAATCGCGCCCAGCCTCCAATTGCTGCGATGTGTGTATGGAAGCTTTACCAGCGCAGTCCGGATATTGGTTTTCTGCGGCGTATTTATCCGCAATTGGTGCGGTGGCATAACTGGTGGTTCGCCACCAATCCAGCCACCGGACTTCCGTACAGGGATGTTAATAAAGACGGTCTTTTGGAGTATCGCAACGGTCCGGAAAGTGGTATGGATGACAGCCCCATGTATGACAATGCGCGCATTGATCCAAAAACCCAAACCATGGAACTTGATGACGTTGGTTTGAACAGCTTGTGGGCAGCGGATGCCGGGTATCTCTCGCGCATCGCCCGGGTTCTTGGAAAACCTGTTGCCGCAGCGCATTTCCTGCTTCAGAAGCGGCTGATGATTGGTCGCATTAACCGTCGGCTGTGGAATACCAAGGCGGGTATGTATGAGAATCGCTTTTTCAGGCCGCAGGCGGCGGATCAGCCGATTCCGTTCCGTGCGTATAGTGTGGCACCCGGCAAGCCCGGCATTCAAGGCCAATATTATAAGGGGACGGATTTTAACCAACTGTTGACAACCCGTCTGGATCAGGCTGTGGATTTCAACTGGTTTTCTTTTCCACCCACTCCCGCCTTTGGGGGGCAAATGGCCCGTCCACCCCTTAGCGTCCGCTGGCACGGGTTTATTACGCCGCCAACAACCGCGAATTACCGATTGGTGCTCAATCTGACGTATCCGTTTGTACCAAATTCTCCGCCGGGATTTCTTCCATCGGTCGCGGGTGCCAGATTGTGGGTTAACGGCAAATTAGTCCTTAATCACTGGAATGTTCGTCCCGTTACACGTTATATCAGCGCGGCCATTCCACTTTCCGCGGGTCAGGCATACCCCATCAAAATCGAATACCACCGGCAAAGCGGCGGAGCCATGGTGCAATTACGCTGGGAACGCGTCGGAGAATCCAAACACATTTTTTCACGGCAGCTTTCACCCACTAATTTTTATCCCATGATCATTGGCGCTCCCAGCAAAGCAATGGCCGCGAAGATGCTGGCCCTTTTGCAGAACCGACATAAATTCTGGGGACATTTTGTCATCCCGAGCATTCCCCGCGACAACCCGGTGTTTCCGCAGCAAAATTACTGGCGCGGAAAAATCTGGCCAGCCTCCAATTACTTTCTGTTTCAGGGGCTTAAGCGTTATGCGTCGGCCAAACTGATGAATAGTTTTGCCGCCAAAAGTGTTACTCTTTTCATGCAAAACTGGCGAAAATATCACAATTGGCCGGAAAATTATTATTTTGCGGGCCAGGGTTCGGGCGTTCCGCATACCACTTGGGGTACACTGCTTTGCCTGCTTGGTTTGGAAAATATCTGCGACATACGCCCCGATGGGAAAATTGCCCTCAACGGAACACTCCATCTTACCGAATGGATCAACCGCATTCCCATAGCGGGCCGATTTTATGATATCCGCGTGAAACCAGGTCATACGCTTTTGCTGCGGCATGGAAAAGTTATTCTGGATGCGAAAAACAAGGTGCTTGTGGCACCGTTGCCCATGATTGGCGAAATCCATAAGCCACTGCAACGTAATTAACGAACAGTGGTTCACACAGGCTTCATCACGAGGCGTATGGTCTGGTTCGCCGGTAAATGGCGTCTTATCTGTTTAAGCTGAAAAGACTATCCCTTTCAGCTTTCCTTTTGTTTCATTATGCAGGAGAACCGCATTATGGCCGAACGTATAACCGAAACCCCCGCAGACATCACAGGTCTTAATCGCCGTGATTTTCTCGCGCTGGCCGCCGCGGCCACGGCCGCCGTTTCATTGGCTGGTCGCAGCGGCGCGGAGGCTGCCTCAACCACGCCGCGCCGGACTGAGTCTATTTCCCTGGATTTAGGCGGCGATACCTGGACCCTTCAACAGAAGGGAAAAACGGAGGTCATTGCCGCGCGCGTTCCCGGCTGTCAGTATGAAGACCTGTTGAAAGCAGGCAAAATTCCCGACCCATATTACCGTGAACAGAATAGCGCTGTGCAATGGGTGGCCAACGAGACCTGGATTTATCAACGGACTTTTCAGGTCGGCGCGGACCTGCTGAAAAAAGAGCATGTTCAGTTAATTTGTCACGGCCTGGATACGTTGGCAACCGTCTGGATTAATGATCGGCATCTGGCGCATACAGATAACATGTTCCGCACATGGGTTCTGGATGCCAAGCCACTGCTCCGGGCGGGAAATAATTCCATTCGCATCGAATTTCATCCTCTGGCGGACTATGTCGAACAACATGCGGCGGCCTACAACAAAAAATACAATATCAATCTGGGGGATCCGCGGAGTTGGGTGCGCAAAGGCCCCTATATGTGGGGTTGGGACTGGTGCCGCGCGATTTTGACCGCCGGTATCTGGAAAAATATGGAAATTGTCGCGTTTGATACCCGCATAACGGATGTGGCTGTTTTTCAGACACACCAGCCCGCTGGACCGGTCCATCTGAAGGTGGAAACCACTGTTGCGGGCGAACAAAAAGATGGTGGCACCGCCCATGCAACTGTGCTGTTTAACGGACAGAAGGTGGCGGGCGGATCAGCGGCGTTTGTCGGCGACCTCTCTTCGATACCCCTGGTGATCGACCACCCGAAACTCTGGTGGCCCAACGGCATGGGCGAACAGCCGCTTTATGTTGTGGAGGTGGAACTGCGCAACGACCGTGGCGCGGTGGTTGATACCATGACGCGCCGCACCGGCCTTCGAAAAGTGGAAGTTCTGTCGCCCAAAAATGGTGTGGCGATGCATGTGGAAGTTAATGGGGTGGCTTTTTTTGCCAAGGGAGCCGATTGGGTTCCAGCCGACAATATTCCCACCCGCGTGACGAGCGACATTCTCCGCTGGTATATGCAGACCGCAAAGGATTGCAACTTCAATTTCATCCGTCTTTGGGGCGGTGGTTATTATGAGGAAGATGCGTTGTTTGACGCCTGTGATGAACTGGGCATCATGCTGCAATTTGAATTCAAATTCGCCAACGATACCTATCCCGTGCGCGACACGAATTTTATCACCAACCTTCGCGCCGAATTACAGGACAATATCCGCCGGGTGCGCAATCACCCCAGTATTGCCATCTGGAGCGGCAACAACGAAATTAACTACTTTAAGGGATATAACTATATGTTTGGCGGGGTCATTGGCGGCGAGGTACGCAAACTCTTGCCGGGCGCTTTCTACGAGGTTGGCAGTGGAGCCAGCGGCAGCGGCGATATTCATGACTGGACCGTCTGGCATGGCATGCAACCCTTCTCCTCTTACCGGAGCGTTCAGGGTTTTGTGACCGAATTCGGAATGCAGTCCTTCCCCGATCCAAAGACCGTGCGCATGTATACCGACAAGGCTGATCGCACCAGCATTACCTCGCCGGTGATGGGGTATCATGAAATGTCCTACGGTCCGAGCGGCATAAATCGCATCACGCATTACATGACCGAATATTTTGGGCCACTGCCCAAGGGTTTTGATAACAATTTGTGGCTTAGCCAGGTGATGCAGGCTTATGGCATTGGCTCTGGTGTTGAGTTCTGGCGCCGCGACATGCCCCACTCCATGGCCGCCACCATCTGGCAATACAACGATTGCTGGCCCGCCCCGACCTGGTCGATGGTGGACTGGTACCGCCGATTCAAAGCCATTCAATATCACAGCAGACATTTCTTCGCACCAGTTTTGGTATCGGGTGTGATGCAAAAAAATATCCTCGATATTCATGTCATCAGTGATCGCATGGAGGATTGCGCCGGCGTGCTTTCCTGGCAATTGACCGATACCTCCGGGAAAGAGTTGCTCACGGGCAAAAAGAATGTGAATGTTCCCGCGCGCACCGCCCATCTGGCAGAGTCCGTTGATTTATCGGAGGTGTTAGGCAAACACAGGCGCGGCGCGGTGCTTGGCTGGCTGAAGGTTCGCGTCGGTTCGCGTGTGGTGTCTGAAAATGTGGTGTTTTTAACACATCCGCTCGCAATTGAGCTGCGCGCGCCGGTGGTCGCCACCCATATTGTCCCCGCGGATCATGGTTTTGCTGTGACGCTCACGGCACAGCATC
>JAJYPG010000143.1 GCA_021795535.1 Planctomycetota bacterium | reverse complement strand
GCGAACTTCATCGAAGACTACTCAGTATGACAACCCCCGACCCGTTCCTGTTCACCTTCCGCCAGATCAAAGGGGGTGCGATTGGATTCGGCAAAAATGCAGGTCACAAACAACAGGAATGCGACGGGTTGGCTGAAAACGTTCCAGGCGGGCAGAAAGCTGACGGAGGAAAAATAGGTCGCCTGATCGTTGGTGATGGGACCAAGCCGCAGGGTGCCGGCCACCACGGCCACGGAAAGCAGGGAAAGGGCCATGGGTATTTCATAACTGATCATTTGTGCGGTGGCACGCAGACCGCCAAGGAAGCTGTATTTGCTGCCCGAGGCCCAGCCCGCCAGAACTACGCCGTAGACGGAAAGCGAGGCCATGGCAATAACAAACAAGACGCCAATTTGCGGATTGGCCACCATGACGTGAAATGTGTGTGGGAAAGCCCATCCCCCGAGAAATCCGGGTAGAGCGGTTCCCGCCGCCAGATCACCACCCCAGGGAATAACGGCGAAGCCACAGAGCGCCGGGGCGATAATGATGATGGGTGCCAGTATAAAAAGAAATTTATCGGCGTTCAGGGGTATAAATTCTTCCTTCAGAATGAATTTCACCCCATCGGCCAGCGGCTGAAGCAGTCCGTGCGGTCCAACGCGATTGGGGCCGATGCGGTCTTGAATCCAAGCGGCCGTTTTGCGTTCCAGAAGAATTAAATAGGCAATAATGCCAGTGACCATGCCAAGCATGACCAAGGCAAAGATCAAATGAGCGATAAACACACCAACCATTGTTGCACCAGCTCCCGGTAAAGGATTCCAATTCCAGCGGGTAATAATAGCCTAAAGCATAAGAGGTACAAGCCCTCGACGGCGCAAATCTTGCCAAGGGTCTGCCAATTTTTCTCGCAGCGGGCAAAATGCCCGCATCGAGGCCTTAATATCGCCGCCGAAACTATGCCGGGAACGATGAAATGCGGCTGAGGACAGCCGCGCTCCCAGAGGCGTGGAAAAATTGCCACGCCCCGTCCGAGGGGGATACGCAAGAGGTGGCAGAAAAGCGGGTGTGATGGTAAACTGTTTTTCTTAAGAGTTTTTGAGGTGCCCTGATGCCGGTTCTAACCATTCTCCCCTCTCTGCTGGTTCTACATAAGATAGACCATGACATTCATGAATTTCAGGGGCGATTGGCCGCATTACTTAAAGATCAGGTGGCCGTTGAAGCAAATATAGGGAAATTGTCGGCCAATCAGGTGGAACTGGAATCGACGGGTCGCAAGTTGCAGGCCACCATTTCCGGACATGAACTGGATATTGCCGCGCGGCAGGAACACATTGAAAAAATGCGGCAAAGCCTGAACATAACGAGGAATAACAAGGAATATTCGGCCATTCTGGTGCAAATTTCCGCAGAAAAGGCGGAAGTCGTAAAAATTGAAAAGCTGGCATTGGAATTGATGCAGCAACTTGAGGTTAATGGCACAAGCCTTGCGGATATTAAAGGCCAGTTGGAAAAAGCCCAGTCATCTCTGGCTGAAACACAGCGCAAAAATAGCGAACAGGTGGGAGAGGTAAAAGAATTTATCGCACAATTGGAAGCCAAACGCGGCGAGGCCCTGGCCAATGTCTCGCCCGATGCCCGCCGCCAATATGAACGCCTTATGCAGAAATATCCGGGTAATGTCATGGCCCCGGCGGAATTTGATGAAGACGATCTGGAAAATGTTTCTTGCGGCGGCTGTTTTATGAGCCTGAACGTGGAAGATGTGAATCTACTGCGTGGTCGTGATGAAATTCGCAAGTGCAATTCGTGTGGACGCATTCTGTTTCTGCCCGAAATGCTTAATGCCAATGCGGTTCAGCCGACATAACTCTGAATTTTATTCATTTTTAATGGATAACGCTCCATGCCGGACGCATGGCGAGCCTTTCCGAATCACTTCATGCCGCATTGAGGACGCCCCATGCATAATCCGCCCTTGAAACTGGTTTTACAATTTGATGGTGGATCACGCGGGAATCCCGGACCGGCCGGTGTGGGACTTACCCTGCGTACGGCGGATGGCAAAAGCGTTTATGAGTTGGGCGAATTCATTGGCATAGCGACCAACAACGTCGCGGAATACACCGCCCTGATTCGCGGTGTACAGGCGGCTGCGGATATGGGGACGAGCCATCTGACCATTCGCGCGGACAGCGAACTGGTGGTACGGCAGGTCAAGGGAATTTATCGGGTGAAGAACCCGACGCTCAAGCCGTTGCATGCCCAGGCGATTTGTATGTTGGCCAAAATTCCGGTGTGGAACATGGATCATGTATATCGGGAAGACAATACCCGGCCCGACGCTCTGGCGAACCTGGCCATGGACCGGCGGGAAAAAATTGAACCACTGGGGCCGGCCAGGACGGTGGGCAACGAACGACGGCCAGTGACCAGTGACCAGTGACCAGTGGCAGTGGTGTCAGGGTCGGCAATATTGCTTCTGGATTCTTCGACTCACGTTTTGCCAAATTTGCCATAAACCATTAACCTTAACGTCTGCATTACGTTGCCTGCATGAAAAGGACTTCCATCATGAAACGTTTTTGGATTCTTCCTGCCGTTATTGGGATCGCCCTAGTGGGGTTGGCTGGTTGTGCCACGCATAACAATACCGTCATTAAAGCGCCGCATATCAACGTGGATCATGCCCTGGCACCGGGTGAATGGGGGCTGCGCAAGCTGCCCGTTTCGGAATACCCGAACATGCAGGCCGCATTCATGGACAAAAAAGGTCTGATCACCGCCATCAACCGGTCCATTCAATTTATGAATGCCAAGTCCAGCCGCATGTTTTTTCCGGATGGCCCGATCACCCATCATCAGGAATTGGCCAGCCTTTACGACTTCAAGTACATGGTACGGAACGTCAGTTCACCAGCGCAGTTCCAGCAGATGATTGATCAACGCTACGATGTTTATATCGCCAAAGGATATGACAACCGCGGCAGCGTCTGGTATACGGGCTATTACACGCCCATTCTGTATGGCAGCCTGGTAAAAACATCTCAATATCAATATCCGGTTTACAAGCGACCAGCGAATCTGATCAGCAATCCCATTACCGGACAGGTTATGGGGGCAAAACTCCCGGGTGGCGGGTTTCAGCCATTCCCCACGCGGCGGCAGTTGATTCAGGGCCATTTGCTTTCGGGCCATGAACTGGTCTGGTTTGCCAATCCTCTTGATGCTTATGTGGCGGAAATTCAAGGATCGGCCAAGGTTATTCTGACCAACGGCCAGGTGATGACCATTGGCTACGCGGGCGACAATGGCCGTAAATATACCGGGCTGGGCATGGCGCTTGTGAAAGCGGGTAAAATTTCGCGGCGGAAACTTTCGCTGGTGGCAATTGAGAATTATTTTCAGGTTCATCCACAGGAGGTGGAGAACCTGATTATGAAAAATCATTTCATGGCCTTTTTGAAGGTCTATAATCCCGCCCACTGGCCGCTGGGATCGCTGGGGGTGAAGGTAACAGCGCACCGCACCCTGGCGACCGACAAAACCATTAACGCCCCGCCATACCAGAGCATTTTCCCGCGTGCCGCGGTTACTTTTGTTCAGGCGGAGATGCCGGACACACAGGGAAATGTTTCGCCGTTTACCGGGTTCCTTCTGGATCAGGATACCGGCGGGGCGATTCGTGCGGCGGGTCGTGCGGATATATACATGGGAACCGGCCCAGTGGCACAAACCCAGGCAGGCTATGAATTCAGCAAGGGGCGGCTCTATTACCTGTTCCTGAAACCGAATCTGCAACCGATGGGGCAGATGCCACCCAGTGGAACCACCGCCAATTCCAGTTCTGGCACCAACATGGTGGTCAGCGGAAACAGTAATACCGTCACCAGCAATGGCGGAGCGTCTACGAGCGGCAATGGCGGAGTAAACCCGCAGATTTTCCCAGGTGCGAAATAAAGGCGATTAGCGAGCTGAGTTGAAAAAGCGAGTTTTTTTGAACCAGCTTTAATCATCCATGATTTCCCTTTTCGCCGCAGTCATAAGGCTGAAAATGGTGGCGGTGGAAAGCGTCATCCAGCGGCCAAAATTCATCTGCCAGCCGAAGATAATCCGCGTGATGAACTGAAGTAGAAAATCGGTTCCCCATATTGTTATCCATGACGCCAGCACCAGCAGCATTACCAGAAGAAAGCCGCTGAATGCAACTTCGTCGCCCGCACCATCGGCAATATTCCAGCCAATAAATGCCCCGGCCAAGGCTCCCAGAATGATGGTCAGCATCATCAATGGGCCATGGGAAAGCGGCACGGAAAGCAGAAAGACGGGAATCCAGCCAATGGCGGCGAACAGGCAGCGCCAGCGCAGGAAACGCAGCAGATTGATAAAATCCAGCCAGAAATAACTTGTGGCTTTGCCGGGAGACATAAGCGTTACCTCTGTAAGAGTTCTCGCCCTCCTCCTATATCAGATGTTATGCCGCAGCCCACCACGCGGAGAGCCCCGCCGGGAATATGTTTACTGAATTTGTCTGCAAATTAGACTTTATCCAGTAATAAGAGACCTTTCGCGGCGTCCGGGGGGCATACCGCCATCTTTACGAATTTGCGAGATATTCCGCACGGCGGGGTGGCTCCGCACACCACGCTCCCCCATGTCCAAATCCAGCGCAAAAAAACTTATTCAAACTCAACAAGCAGATCGCCGGAGGCGACCGCCAGTCCGGGCTGAACATTGATTCTGGAAATTTTGCCATCGCGCGGGCTGTAGACCGCGGTTTCCATTTTCATCGCCTCAATCGACAGCAGCTTGTCGCCGCGCACCACCGATTGTCCCAGGCTGACGGATATGGCTGAAATTTTGCCGGGCATCGGTGCGCCAACCTGCGCCGCATTATCCCGATCGGCTTTGGGAAGGCTGGCCCGCGCCTTTCCCGTCAGCGATTTATCCACCACCTTTACTTCGCGCGGCTGGCCATTAAGCTCGAAAAATACGGTTCGGTTGCCATCCGGGTCCGGATCGCCGACGGTAAGGAACTTGACCAGCATGGTCTTTCCCGGCTCAAGTTCAATGGGCAC
>JAJYPG010000142.1 GCA_021795535.1 Planctomycetota bacterium | reverse complement strand
CGGCGGCGTCTGCGGAAACTCTGTGAGGAGTTCCCCGCCCATGGCTTGACCGTGCGCGGACGGGGATTATTTGTCGGCATGGCTTTTGAACAATTTCCACAACTCGCCCGACAGATCTCGGCGGAAGCATTCCGACGTGGCGTTATTCTTGAAACATGCGGTGCCCGTGATCAGGTTATTAAATTCCTGCCGCCACTGATCATTGAAGAAACCATGCTTGATGAAGGTCTGAATATTTTCGCGGACTCCGTTCGCGCGGTTATGCAACAGGCAGCAAACACCCCCGCCGGCGGGTTGCCGGATTCTCTAACCCAGGAGGTTCATCCATGATTGTTCGTACCCTAGAGGAAATCACTGACAGTCCCCGTGATACCAAGGCCCCCACGTGGTGCAGCCGCCGATTTCTGCTGAAATCGGATGGCGTCGGCTTTTCACTGCATGACACACTGATCTATCCCGGAACTGAAACACTCATCTGGTACCGGAACCATATTGAGGCGGTCTATTGCATTGAAGGGGAAGGCGAGGTTGAAGTTACAGAAACCGGAACGATCTATCCGATCCGTGCCGGCACACTTTACACCCTCAATGGCCATGAGCGCCATTTACTGCGGGCAAAAACCCAGATGCGCATGATCTGTGTATTTAATCCGCCGCTGACGGGCAACGAAGTCCATGATGTCCAGGGCGTATACCCACTGGAAGCCGTGAACGCACAGTAGCATATTGATTCACAGGCGATTTCTTTCACCCTTTTTTCAGGAGGCTCCAAGATGCAAGTTCTTGAAGATATCTATCCTTCCCGTGTTTATGACAAACCACGCATTACGCTACGGCGCGATCCGGTAGTCTGGGCTGAAAGCAGCCGCGGAACCACCGGACCGCTGAGCAATCAGCAAATTTCTGATTTTGTGGAGAGTGGCTACCTGTTTATACCCGATTTATTCAATGCGGCGGAGGTCAAAAAGCTGCTTGATGAAATCACCTGTCTCGGAACCGACCCGGAAATTCAGCAAAGCCCAGCCTGTATTTATGAACCATCGCGCGGCATTGTTCGATCCCTTTTCAACATTCATACCGTCAGCGATCTGTTTGCGCATCTGGTGGCCGACCGGCGAATATCCACTGCGGCAATGCAGATTTTGGGTTCCGGTGTTTACATCCATCAATCCCGTGTGAATCTCAAGCCGGGATTCCACGGGGAACAGTTTTACTGGCATTCTGATTTTGAAACCTGGCACGTTGAGGACGGCATGCCACGCATGAGAGCGGTAAGCTGTTCAATCCTCCTGACAGACAACAACCCGTTCAACGGTCCATTGATGATTGTTCCAGGATCACACACCAAGTTTGTCAGTTGCGTCGGAAAAACACCGGAAGATCATTATAAGCAGTCGCTGCGTAAACAAGAGTACGGCGTACCGGATACCGACAGTCTGACACAACTGGTCAAAGACGGTCAAATCGTAGCCCCGGTCGGAAAAGCCGGATCGGTGCTTTTTTTCGACTGTAATGTCATGCACGGCTCCACTGGCAACATCAGCCCATGGCCACGCAGCAACATGTTCTGTGTGTATAACAGCGTGGAAAACGCGCTGGTTGAACCGTATGGTGGTACCGTCGCGCGGCCCGAATTTATTGCGGCACGACGCATTAAGCCCGTCGTACCCGTGGATTGTTTTCATTCCTGATGTAATCGCGGGGCGTAATGGGAAGGAATTAAAGTATGACGCGACATCAAAAACTTAACGCGATTATTGCCATGTTTGGCATTATCATCGTTATTGTGCTGGTGCAGACGCTGCGCCACGGCGTTAAGCCAAGGGCCGCCGGCGGTCTCCTGGCGAAATTGAGGAAACAGGGTTACGTCCGCGTCGGCTTTGCGGATGAAGCGCCGTTTGCCTATATTGATTCTAAAACCGGAAAACTCACCGGGGAATCACCAGCGGATCTGCGTTATGTGATGAAAAAGCTGGGTGTTCCGCACCTGAAAGGTGTCCTGACAAACTTCGGCTCGTTAATTCCCGGCCTGGAAGCCCATCGCTTCGATATTATCGCCGCCGGTATGTACATCACTCCCGCACGCGCTCGACAGGTGCTGTTTTCCAATCCCACCTTCGCACTCGGTGATGGCATCGTCGTGAAAAAGGGCAATCCGCTGAATCTGCATAGCTTCGCCGATGTCGGGAAAAATCCCCACGCCCGCCTGGGCGTCGTGGCCGGAGCGCAGGAATATCAATATGCCATTGAATCGGGCGTAAAGCCGGCCCAGATTCGCGTATTTCCTTCCGCCCCCACCGCACTGGCAGCGGTGCAGGCGGGAAGAATCGATGCCTATGCCGGAACCGCACTGACGGTGCGGCGTCTAGTAAAATTGGCGGCCGATCCGCATATCACCGTAGCCCGGCCATTTACGAATCCGGTTGTTAATGGAAAAATCGTTCAAGGATATGGCGCATTCGCGTTCCGCAAGCGCGATACCATCCTATGCCAGGATGTTGACCGGATTCTCAAATCCTTTGTTAACTCGCCGGAACATCTGAAACTGATCCTGCGCTTTAGTTTTACAAAATCCGATTTACCCGATGGCGTCACAGCGCAGGACATTGTTGAAGGCCAAAAGTAATTACTTCGGCATCAAGAAGGTTTGCCCATGCTGCATATTCTACCGACCATGCTCCGCGGTGCTCTGGTAACCGTTGAAGTGACCACCGGTGCGGTCATTGTGGCCTGCGCGTCGGCGTCATGCGCTGTAGCCATGCGATTAAGCGGACTGGGCACGCTGGAATGGCCCGCCCGGGTGTATATAGAATTATTCCGCGGGACATCGGCCCTGATTCAGTTGTTCTGGGTATTTTACGCGCTGCCTCTGATCTTACCTTTTCGACCAACGCCCATGGCGGCTGCCATTGCGGTGCTCGGGCTTAATGGCGGTGCCTATGGGGCCGAGATTTTGCGCGGGGCCATTCTTGCAGTTCCCAAAGGACAGCATGATGCGTCCGCGGCGCTTAATTTATCGCCTACAACCAGGATGTTCCGCGTGATTCTGCCGCAATCACTGCCTTTAATCATTCCACCCTTGGCCAATTTATTTATTGACATGCTGAAAAACAGCGCTCTGGCCGGACTGGTTCAGGTAACGGACCTTACGTTTCAGTCTCAAATCCTTCAGGAATCGACCCTGCAAAACGCGAAAATTTACGGGCTGGCTCTGATCATGTACTTTGTTATGGCGCTGGTCCTGGCGGGGTTGATGCGGTTGCTTGAGCGTATCTTTAAATTTCCCATAGGAGCTCGCGTATGATTTGGAACTGGCCATTCGCCTGGCAAATCCTGCCGATAATCCTCCGCGGCATGGTTATCACCGTCGAAGCGACGGTGTTGGGGATGCTCTTGGCACTCGTACTGGGACTGATTTGGGCCGGACTGCTTCTCTTGCCGAATCGGTGGATCTTCTGGCCCACACGCGCTGTGACCGAATTTATACGTGACACACCTCTTTTGATTCAGTTGTTCTTCTGTTATTACGTTCTGCCGGAGGTCGGAATAACTATTCCGGCTCTGGTCACCGGCATAACCGTTCTGGGAATCAACTACAGTGCCTATACTGCCGAGGTTTACCGCGCCGGCCTGCAGAACATTCCGCGCGGCCAATGGGATGCCGCCAAGGCCCTCAATTTCAACCCCTGGCAAACATTCAGCCGCATCATCGTGCCTCAAGCCCTGCCACCAATTGTTCCCGCCATGGGAAATAATCTCATCGCGATGTTCAAAGACACCCCCCTTCTCTCGACCATCACCGTCATGGAAATGCTTAACCGCGCCATGATTATCGGGGATAAGACCTTTCGCTACCTCGAACCCCTGACCATTGTGGGAATCCTGTTTCTGATCATCAGCCTGCTGGCTTCCGCCCTGATTGGCATTACCCAGCGGAAACTCCTCGTGCGGCGTCAATAACAGGCTTGGAACTATTTCGGGAATATACACTATGCAGAACGCGGCCAGTATACAGTTTGTCGATGTCCGCAAAACCTATGACAAAACCGTTGTGCTTGAGGGACTCCATATGACCGTGGCCCCCAGAGAACATGTCGTGATAATCGGCCCCAGTGGCTCAGGAAAATCCACCATCCTCCGACTCTTGATGACGCTGGAAAAGCCGGACAGCGGTGAAATATTTATTGAGGGCGAAAGCCTCTGGCACACAATTCGTGGTGGCCGACCCGCCCAGGCCGATCCCGCGCACGTCCGCCAGATGCGAAGCAAAGTAGGCATGGTTTTCCAGCACTTTAATCTCTTTCCCCATATGCGGGTGCTGCAAAATATTACCGAAGCCCCCGTCCGCGTGTTAGCCATGCCCCGCGCCGACGCCCTCCGCCGCGCCAAAGAATTACTCGATCGTGTCGGCCTAGCAGACAAGTGCAACGCATGGCCCGCTGAACTTTCCGGAGGACAAAAACAGCGCGTCGCCATCGCCCGCGCGCTGGCTCTGCATCCCCACATTATGCTATTCGACGAAATTACCTCCGCTCTTGATCCAGAAATTGCCAGCCAGGTTCTTAATCTGGTATTGGATCTCGCCCGGCAAACGGATATGACAATGCTTTTCGTCACACATCAGATGCGCTTCGCCCGACAGATTGCCGACCGCGTTGTATTTTTCGATCAAGGAACAATTGTGGAACAGGGCACTGCAAGCCAGGTGCTTGAAAGTCCCACCCAACCAAGAACGCGCGAATTTCTCAGTAACGTCCTCATGGCATCGTAATAATCAATTCCCACATTTCGTTCTGGTGAAGCCAGATTGCATCGGCATTCTGCCGGATGAATTCATCGACCTCCATGCCGTCGATGGTGGCCGGGCGTCGGAGGCGCTTCTTTTTGCCGTTGACAAACACGGTCATGAATTGTCAGGTGTCTGTCCGAATAACGGCCGGGATGGCGATGGGTCTGAAATGCCCCGAATGCGCGACGGAGGATTGAGCCGACTCTGACAAAGATGAGTCGGTGAAATCCGACAACAAAGCAGGCGGGGCATTTCAGGCCCACCCCGCAGGGCGGCGTGCTTTTTGGCC
>JAJYPG010000141.1 GCA_021795535.1 Planctomycetota bacterium | reverse complement strand
CGTAGCATACCCGACACATTCATCGTTGGTCCCAATTGCAAGATTCTCTGGACCGGCTATCCGACCGGGCTTTCCGCGGCACTGACCCGTGAGTTAAAGGCTCATCCCACAATGGTTTTGCTGATGAAGCAGACCAGAAAATTGCTGGCATCAGCCACAAAAAAAGTTCGTGACAACCAGAATATTTCCGGGGCGATGAAGGATATAAAAAACATCAATTCTCAGATAGGCCGCGAAAGGACCCTGCGCCAGCCAGTGCGCGGGCTGCTTATGGCGATTCGCCAGCAGGGCGTAAAAGCCGTCCGACAAGTGCGGGCAAACCACTCCGCGATGCGTACACTGGCTCGCCTTGCAGGAATGGGCCGTGTACAAACGTGGCTGGGACCGATCAAATAACGATGAGGCCAAGGCCTGTCCTCCAACGGGACAGGGAGACAGTGTGGCAAACGGACAATTTTCGATCAGGACGGTACAGTTTATTGCATTGGGCCAAGGGGCAGCACGGTTTTGCCATACACTTCGTTGAGCACTTGCGCCAGGCCGGTGTACATAGCCGAGACACCGCATACGATGCCTTCATAGCCGGCAATGGTGCCAAGGTGGGCGTTTCCGGTTAATTCTTTTGCCGCAAGCAGAGCAAAAAGAATAATGAGCGTGGCAAATACAAACTGAAGGGCACGATTCAGACGCAATGTGCCAATGAACATGGCGAAAGTAAAGACTCCCCAGACGATAAAATATGCGCCCAAGGCGTGGGCATCGGTCGGCAGTTTCAACCCGGGGCTGACGATCAGCCAGACCAGCGTGAGCCAGAACGAGCCGTAGGAACAAAACGCGGTGGCCGCAAAGGTGTTGCCCTTTCGCCATTCCATAATGCCGGCGATGAACTGGGCAATACCCCCATAGAAAATGCCCATGGCGAGAATCATGGAATTGAAACCATAGAAGCCAGCATTGGCCAGATTCAGCAGGACAGTGGTGGCACCAAAGCCCAGCAGGCCTAAAGGAGCCGGATTGGCTGTGGTATCTTTCATCTGGATCGTGTTGATTTCCGCCATAAAAGTCTCCGTGGTAAAAGAACGGTTTTCGTGATCGAACATTGTTTTGCACGAGGCGGCGAATCCGCCAGACCACAGATTAATCTGATGTGGTGTGGGAAGTATAACCATACATTCGTGGACGCCGCAAATGGTAACATGTACGGATGGTTAAGCCGCCCTGCCGCGGCGGATTTTCATGCGATTGACTGTCGCGTGTGAGGTGCCCAGCCAGCATGAAAAACAATGGTGTGAGGTGAAGGACGCGGGGAAAATTCACCCCTGCGCCACTCACCTAAAAAAGATCGAATGAAGAGCCACCCAAGACCGGGCGAAATAAATTCGCTACAATAACTGATGGCGTGCCGCGGAGCGGTTTTATTTTTTTAGAAGGATACGAACATGACCAATCTTGAACTCTGGAACAGATACAAACAACACCTGTGCGTTTGCCCGCGGATTGGGCTGACGCTGGATATAAGCCGGATGAATTTCCCCGATACATTCATTAAGGAAATGATGCCTGCGATGAAACAGGCCTTTACGGCGATGGAACGTCTGGAAGCAGGCGAAATAGCCAATAAAGATGAAAACCGCATGGTCGGCCACTACTGGCTGCGTAGTGCCGAAAAGGCCCCAAAGCCAGAGATTTCCGAAGAAATCACCAAAACCATTGCGGATATTAAGGCCTTCGCCTCCGAGATCCGCCGGGGGCTGTTGCGAGCGGCCAATGAGAAAAGATTTTCTGACCTGCTGGTGATAGGAATTGGCGGATCGGCACTTGGCCCACAGTTCGTGGCCGAGGCCTTGGGCGTTGCCGCCGACCGCATGAAAATACATTTTTTTGACAACACGGACCCCGATGGCATGGAAAAAGTCCTGCAAACCATCGGGCGCGATCTGACCCGCACGCTGACAGTGGTTATCAGCAAGTCTGGTGGCACCAAGGAAACCCGCAATGGCATGCTGATTGCGCAGGCCGCGTATAAGGCAATGGGCGCGGACTTCTCCCGCCACGCCGTTGCCGTGACCGGAGTTGGCAGCGAATTGGATAAAACCGCGGAAAGCCAGAACTGGATCAGGCGCTTTCCGATGTGGGATTGGGTGGGTGGCCGCACCAGTGAACTTTCAGCGGTTGGATTGCTGCCTGCCGCGATATGCGGAATTAACATTGATGCGATGTTAAAAGGTGCCCGCGATACCGATGCGTTAACCCGCCGTCCGGACCTTAAGAAAAATCCCGCCGCCCTCATGGCGCTGATGTGGTATTACGCCGGTCAGGGCAAAGGTGCCAAAGACATGGTCGTGTTGCCCTATAAAGACCGTCTGAGTCTATTGAGCAAATATCTCCAGCAACTGGTGATGGAGTCTTTAGGAAAGGAATTGGACCGAGACGGACAGGTGGTGCATCAGGGAATTGCGGTTTATGGCAACAAGGGTTCGACCGATCAACATGCTTATGTGCAGCAATTGCGCGAAGGTGTGAACAACTTTTTTGCCACATTCATTGCCGTACTGGGCGATGCAGCCATGCTCAAAACAACACATGCGGCGTCGGATATGGAAGTGGAGCCGGGAGTGACCAGTGGCGATTATCTGAATGGATTTTTCCAGGGCACACGCCGCGCGTTGTTTGAAAACGGGCGGGAAAGCTTGACCCTCACCGTGGAGGATGTTTCGCCTCGGACGGTAGGCATTCTGCTGGCCCTGTTTGAACGAGCCGTGGGGCTGTACGCCGAACTGGTGAACATTAACGCCTACCATCAGCCCGGCGTGGAAGCTGGGAAAAAGGCGGCAACGGCTGTGCTTGCCCTGCAAAACAAAGTCTTGGCGCATGTTAAGGCTGGTGGCCGCGGCACCGCCGAACAAATTGCCGCCGCGATGGGAGTGTCGGATGAAACTGAAACCGTTTTTCATATTTTGCGGCATTTGGCCGCAAACAGCCGCGGCGTACGGGCCGGCGAAGCGGATGAATTAACGGAAACGGTATTTTCGACCTGATTGGCGAAAGCCGCAGGCATCAGGCAAGTGAAGTGTACAACAAAGACCACAAACTCTCGATTTATGATGCCGCCTGTCTGGAGTTGGCGATCCGGCGCGGCGTACCGCTGGCCACCAATGACCGCGACCTTTTACAAGCGGCCACCCGAAGTCATGTTGAAATTCTGTAGCGTCAAGCACGGGAAAAGTTCACTAAAGGAAAAGTGCAATATAATACATATTTCGACTAGTAAATTCATACTCTGTGTTCTCAACCAACGGACAGGTGACGGATTTGGCTGTCCGCCACATTTTCGCAAAGCAGAATATTGGAAATATTTTGAACATTTTTGGAAAGTTTTCAACCAATTGTTGCAAAACATTTCAAAACATTTTAGAATACTTCGTGTTGTGACGAAACGGCTTGTTAAGAGTGGTTTCGCCCACGCGATTGGAAATATCTGGCTTCTTGTGGCATTTGGGCCTCTCCAATGTCAGGTGGCTTTTTAACGAAGGCGGACGCGGGTATGACAGCAGTTCAAGGTTCGCAAAATTTTCAAGGACTGGATCGTGGTACCATTGAAAAACTGGTGCGCGATTCGCTGCGTCAGCGATTGATGGGCGAGGGACGCACCATTAAGCCGACCAGCCACAATGGCGGCCCGAATCCGCTGTTGGTAAATGTTTCGGCACGGCACATGCACGTTTCACCTGAAGCCCTGGAAATACTTTTCGGCCCCGGAGCCAAGCTCACCAAGTTGAAAGATTTGTATCAGCAGGGTGAATTTGCCAGCGAGCAGACCGTCAATTTGATCGGCCCGCGCAGCCGCATGATTCCCAATGTGCGGATTCTTGGCCCGATGCGCAACTATACACAAATAGAGCTCAGCTATACCGATGGCATATACATGGGACTGGATTTACCACTGCGCATCAGTGGCGATCATAAAGACACTCCCGGCATGGTGGTGGTGGGGCCTTATGGGGCGCTGAATATGAAAAATGGCGTGATTCGCGCCATGCGGCATGTTCACATGAACAAAGAGGACATGGCGCACTACAACGTGAAAGATGGCGACAATATGAAGCTTGCCATCCACGGCCCGTGCGGAATGGTTTTCGAAAATGTGCGCGTACGCGAACATCCCAAGGTGAAGCTGGAAATACACATTGATACCGATGAAGGCAATGCGTGCGATTTGGAATCGGCCACGCGTATTGAATTACTCCGCTGATCGTTTGATTCTGCGGTGAATGGAACGGAATACCTTTTTCTTTTTTTAGGAGTTTTTATGGCTCAGGCACTCGGAATGATTGAAACCAAGGGACTCGTTACGCTGATAGAAGCCAGCGACGCGGCCCTGAAAGCCGCCAACGTGCAGATGGTCGGCTGGGACAAGGTTGGCTCCGGCATGGTGACCACCTTCCTGACCGGGGATGTGGGCGCGGTGAAGTCGGCCATTGATGCCGCCGCTGAAGCCGCCAGTAAAATTGGTGAAGTACTGGCGGTACATGTGATTGCCCGTCCGCATGAAGACCTGATGAGTGTGCTGCCGAAGCCGAAAGTGGCGACGGTAAAGAAATAATATTGCAAAGTACCATGCACTGCGGGACGCAACACGCACCGCGCAGGTGGCTGATCCGCGGGATTGGCCGAAAAAAAAGAACCAATCGCCGGGGCATTCTCCGGCGGAACAAAAGGAATTGAACTATGTCTCAAGCACTTGGATTGATTGAAACGAAGGGCCAGACCGGCATTATTGAAGCGACCGACGCCATGCTTAAAGCGGCCAATGTAACGCTGGTGAAAAGTATTCAAATTGGCGGCGCTTATGTCACCGTGATTGTTCGCGGCGATGTTGGCTCGGTAAAAGCGGCGGTCGAAGCCGGCGCAACAGCCGCGCAGCGCGTTGGGGAACTTGTGGCATCACATGTGATTGCCCGCCCGAACGAAGGCTTGATCGAAAACTTCTGATGCGTCGCCGTGATTCAGTGTACACGGTAGCCCAATGACGTAACGCTGCGGCGGGTTTTGTCACCGGATGACGTGGCAAGGGGCGTGGCGTAACAGTTGAAT
>JAJYPG010000140.1 GCA_021795535.1 Planctomycetota bacterium | reverse complement strand
TCTCACCCGCCTTGGTGGAAACGAAATACTGATTCATATCCGCCAGAATGACATCGCCTGGATTGCCCACCGGGTAGCAGTGGTAACTGTAGACCACGGGCAGACCGAACAACCGCGCCTGCGGCGATTGCTGGATGGTGCCGGCGGCGAAGTATAAATTGCGGCCCGCGCCATCTTTAAGCTGTTCAAACTGGGCTTCGGCATCCGGATGTGCGATCCAGACCACTCCGGAAAGATCGCCGGGACGCGGCGTCCAGAGGTGGCTTTTCATGTTCACCAGATTGCTGTAGCTGATGGTGAAATTGGCCTGTCCGGCATCTGCGGCGGCGGTGACCAGCGCGGGGGAGTTCATAATGCCCTGTGGCTGGGCGTTGCCTGTGCCGGTGATAAACGCCTGATTAAGGTCCCATGCCAGCGCGATGCCGCCCTCATCCAGAATAAAATTGGACAGCGCCACATTGTTGTCCGCCAGCAATTCATCGGTCACCGGAAGCATCGTGCCCCAGCGGTTGAGCATCATTTGCACACGATTGTAGACGGGTTTTTGTGCCGTAATTGCCAGGCCATCGGCATTGAGCCAGGTGCCCAGCGAACCACCGGAGGCGGCAGTCTGGCCAAGCTCAGTGATGCTGCGCACTGGAATAAAAAGCGAATTACCCATGCTGATGGGATATTTACGCGCCCGGTCAAACAGAACTGATTCCGCCAGCACGTCGCGATACAGTTGATTGGCATATTCAGTGGGCACCAATGCGCCGCCATCAGCCGTAGCGATTTCATTCATGCCGTCAGCCTTGGCAACCATGCGTTTGATGCGGTCGTCGGTTGCCTTGTGGGTGAAATGCTTCCGCACAGCCTGGGCAAAATCACCTAGATTTTTGAAGCCGCCGGTGGGGTCAAGTTCCGCGCGGTCGGGACCAATGACCAGTGTGGGTTTGATTCCCTTAAGCCCGCGCGACACCTGCTCAATCACCTGACTGGTGATGCGCTGCGCCGCGGATTCAAGCTGTTCATTCATTGCCTTGTTCATCACGCCCAGCGCTTCATCCAGATCCGCGGGGGTTGCGGTAACAGCCTCGGCTGTTTTGCTGTCAATAAGCGTTTTGGCCTGATCGTCCGGCAGGTCCAGGACCGCATCTTTTTTCTGGCCGAGATATTCACGGGTAAATTTAATTTTCATAATTGTTCCTTTACGGGGATTCATTGACAAAAATGTTCACAACCGGCGAAAATCACGCGGTTTGCCGGGGTCGAGTGGCCGCCACCGGTCAACAAACGTGTTGTTCACAGGAACAGTTGTAGGACTTGCAGGTACCGGATAATGCGGAGAGGGAAAGAATTGCAAATTACAAATCAGAAATGTGTGACTTCAGAATTCGGGCATGTTTAGTATCTTAATGCATTGACTCTGTGGCGGTGGAACGCCCCGCAATGTCCTGCGGCTCCATATCCTTGCGGAAAAAGCGTTCCCAGAGAAAACCATAAAACATGATAAATACAAAACATCCCAGTGGCATAAGGAATCCGACGCGCATGGAATATCGGTCCGCCAGCCAGCCCATGAACATGGGCATAATGGCGCCGCCAACAATGGACATGACAATCCATGACGCGGCGAGTTTGGTTTTATCGCCCAGGCCCCGGATGCCCAGTGCAAAAATAGTGGGGTACATAATGGACATGAAAAAATAACTTAGCATCAGGGCAATAATGGATATCCAGCCCAGATTCAGATACACCAGCAACATCATGACCACGTTGGCCAGGGCGTAAACGCCCAGGGTAATGTGCGCCTTGGAAAATCGCAGAATGGCGCTGCCGGAAAGCCGCCCCGCCAGAAAGCAGCCAAAGGCCACGGACAGCATGATACCCGCGCCGTACTCGGTGATGTGCCACTGATGCCCGTTCAAAAACTTCATCGCGGTAGGCAGCCGGGAGGCCATCCACAGCGGCAGTGCGGGTGAATAACGGTCATCTTTGACATAATTGATGAAGAAACTGAATATCCCCGTTTGCCCGGCCACATAAAAGAATTGCGCCGCAACCGCCAGGATAAAATGCTTTTCCCCCATCAGTGACCGGACTCGTTGTGTTTTTTGCGTTGGGGTGTGCGCTTCCTGCGGCGCGTGAATATCTGGAACAGGAACCAGTGCAAAGGCCACAATCAAAACGGCCACCAGGCCGGCCAGAAGCAGATAGGGAATGTAAATGGCACTGTTGCTGGTATCCGCAACCGCAGTTTTAGACATGATAAAGTAGCTGATGACGATCGGTCCGAGCATCCAGCCGATGGCGTTGCAGCTTTGCGCCAGATTGATCCGGGAAACCGCGGATTCCACCGGTCCCAGCACTGTGGTATACGGATTGGCCACGGTCTCCAAAAAGGTCATTCCCGCGCCCACGACAAACAGGGCGATTAAAAATGCCAGAAACATGACAGACTCTGATGCGTGAATCCGAACTGCCGGAATAAATAACAGAGAACCTGCGAGAGCCAGTATCAAGCCAGTGAGAATGCCCCCTCGGTATCCGAGTTTTCGGGCCACCCACCCGGCAGGCAGCGCCAGAAGAAAATAGGCCCCATACCATGAACCCTGCACCAGCGCGGATTGCGCTTTTGTTACATGCAGCGAATCCTGAAAGTGCTTATTAAGCACATCTATCATCCCGCTGAACAAACCCCACAATAGGAACAGGCTGGTTACCGACAAAAAAGTAAGCCAATGGTTGGCCCCGTCCGCTGTGCGAAACATATTGGTTAATTTTTTCATTGTAATGTCTCTGTATTTATCCAAAACCACCCTGCGCGCACGGCATTCAATGCAGCCGTGGTCGCAGGAATTAAACCTGATGCGGGTTTCTTAAGTTGCATACCCGCGTCATTCGCAATAAATAACAAAACCAGCCCAGATGCCAATTAATACCTTCCATACAGTGGGCCGAAGTTTTGACAAGCAGCCAGGTCGCCGGCCTGTGGTTCACTGGTGCCAAACGCCGTCCAGGCACTGGGACGGAAAATCCGTTCCTCCGTTACATTGTGCATATACACGGGAATTCGCAGCATTGCCGCCAAGGTAATAAGTTCGTGGCCAATATGGCCGCAGGTAAGGGCACAATGGTTGGCCCCCCAATTATTCATGACGGTATAAACATCGCGAAAAGCCCCGTGGCCCGTGCAACGCGGTGCAAACCAGGTGGTTGGCCAGGTTGGGTTGGTACGCCGATCCAAAACGTCGTGGATGTCAGGCGGTAAATCCACCGTCATTCCCTCCGCAATTTGCAGCGCCGGCCCCAAGCCCTTGATAAGATTCAGACGCGCCGCGGTCACGGGCATGCCGCCACGGGTGCGGAACCGCACCGAGAAACCGCCACCCCGAAAATATTCATAAATAGCCGGACACCATTCTGCAGCCCCCAGACAGGCCGCAGCCTCCTGGGGCTTTATCCGCCACCAGGGCTTCATGGCAGGCTGACCATCCTGCGTCTGACACCCTGTGCCATCCAGCGCCGCCGAGCCGCTGTTAATCAGGTGCAGCAGGCCACCCTGGGCATCGCCTTGAAGCTCGTGACCCGTGGCGCGATGCACCGATTGTGGACTCCAATAAGTGCGAACATCGGCAAATATCTGCGCCGTTCCGGTAAGCAGGTGGCCGAACAACATGGTCGCGCCATTCAAGGCGTCGTTTTCCGTGGCAACCATAAAAGGCTGGCGGATACCATTCCAATCGAATGAGGAATTAAGGATTGTTTCCAGAAAATCGCCATTGGGGTAATGATCCGTCCATTGACGCTGTCCCTGGAAGCCGGCGGCAAGGGCGTTATGCCCCAGCGCTTCTTCGCCAAAGCCCAATTCCGCCAACTTTGAATTTCCGATCATCAGATCGCGCACGATGATGGCCATCTTTACGCACTGCTCCCACTCTCTGTTTTTTTGCGTCCGATTTCGGCGGCGCGAGGCGGAGTTGGTGTCCAAGCCATCCGGACAATAGGTTTTCGTCCACTTCAGAGCCTGCGCAAATTCCCTGGGATCATAAATTTCGCGGTCAATGCGGCGGGTCAGTTCAGTCATATCAACATTCATGACACGCATGCCCAGATACGCCTCAAAAAAAGAGGTATCAACGGCCGATCCGGCAATGCCCATGGACACACCGCCAATAGAGCAATAGGAACGTCCGCGCATCGCCGCCACCGCCAGTCCGGCGCGGGCGAATTGCAATAACTTCTCCTGAACATCCTCCGGGATAGCCGTATTGGCCGGGTCCTGTACATCGCGACCATAAATATTGAAAACCGGAAGACCTTTTTGATTGTGCGCCGCTCCCACCGCCGCCAAATACACCGCCCCAGGGCGTTCAGTTCCATTAAACCCCCAGACCGCTTTGGGGATCAGTGGGTCCATATCCATGGTTTCCGAACCATAACACCAGCAGGGGCTGACGGTTATGGAGACGCCGACTCCTTCGGCTGCAAATTTTTGCGCACACAGCGCTGCCTCGGCCAGACCTCCTATGGTGCCATCCGCCACAACGTATTGAACTTTGGTACCGTCGGCGTGACGTAATTTCCCGGTTAACAGCCGTCCCACGCTGTGTGCCATATCCATGGTTTGCTTTTCCAGCGATTCGCGCACGCCATCGCGACGGCCATCAATGGCGGGCCGAATTCCAATTTTCGGGTTGGAACCCACAAGCCGATTTCGCGGCTGATTAACTACGATGTTTGCCAAATTGGCCATGCTATTATCCTTCTGTATTAGAGCATACGGAGAAACAGGCTAGTTGCCAACGTAAAGGGAAATCAGTGATCAGCCTCATCAGGCTCCGGAAAATTTCCAGGAAATTTCCAGGGTTGACCCCTCTTTCATGCGGAGCGGACGTTTGAACGTGATCACGGCGCGGCCATTGATCACAGTGCTCGCAACGTCAAGGGGTTGTTTGTCATGCGAAACCTGCTGGTTGGCCAGCGGAGAAACCCCCTCCGCAGTGGAAAGTCCGATGGTGAATTCAGAAAGCACCAGTTTGCCCGCCTGATGCACCACCCGATGTATTCGCCGCCCGCCTGCGGTTGTGGCAAAGTATTCGCCCCAGCCTGCGGCG
>JAJYPG010000139.1 GCA_021795535.1 Planctomycetota bacterium | reverse complement strand
CCGTAAGCACATGGTGAACATTAACCTTACCGGCGGCACTATTCCCCATGAAGTCATGGGCCGGTTCGGGGCCAGTCGCATCAAACTTGTTCCGGCTCGTCCGGGAACCGGTGTGAAGGCCGGACGTTTTGTGCGTCCGTTGCTGGAATTGGTCGGCATTCGTGATGTGCTTACCAAAGCCTATGGATCAACCAATAAGAAGAACCTTTGCAAGGCTACCATGGTTGCACTGGAATCGCTTCGCACACGCGAAATGATTGAAAGAAACCGTGGTGTCACTTTAAGTTAAGCCGGGTTTGACGGGCTGGTTGGGTTTATCCCCACAGGGGATAAACTCGCTGGCCTTTTAGCCAAGCCCCCAGGCCGGGCATCTGAAGCGCAGTTGCCCCAATACAATGCGGTTAAGCCGCAACAGGAGTTTGATAATGTTTATTCATGAAATTACAGCTTTGGTAGGTGCCCACAAGAAACGCAAGCGCGTTGGCCGAGGTGAAAGCAGCGGCCATGGAAAGACCTCTACCCGTGGTACCAAGGGCAGTGGAGCCCGTGCCGGTGGTGGGCCCGCTTTCGGTTCGGAAGGCGGCAACATGCCACTCTTCCGCCGTATCACAAAACGTGGCTTTAACAACAATTACTTCACCCAGAAGTTCAGCATTGTGAACGTGGGCGATTTGGAAAAGCACTTCCAGGATGGCCAAACCGTTGATGCCGCCACCTTGGTCGTTCATCGGCTTATTCGTGATGAAAAACTTCCGGTTAAAATTCTGGGTGATGGCGAACTGACCCGCAAACTCAGCATCGTTGCCGGCAAATTCAGCAAACAGGCCCTGGAAAAAATAACCAAGGCTGGTGGCACCACCAAAACCCTTGAACTTGACCGCAACAAGGAAAAACAGGACCCCAAGAGTGGTAAATTCCGCGCACGCAAAGTTCTGGAAAAGAACGCCGCGAAATAAACCTCGCTCCTCTTCTCGCAAATATGCTGGCGAATTGACGGCAGACTGCATTAAATAAACAAACGGCCCGGGCGAAATCAAAAAGTCGCCCGGGCTTTTTTAGGCAACCGTCTTCCCATAATCTAAAATCCACAATCTCAAATTTGTAATTTTCAATT
Organism: Planctomycetota bacterium; assembly: GCA_021795535.1. The sequence continues at coordinate 4,023 of JAJYPG010000139.1, read as the reverse complement.
TTCCATCCCCAGTTTCCGCAGCAGGCTATGCCTTCACGCTAATTCACGTTATTCTTATTGTGTAGTCGGTCAGGCATGACAGGTTTATGACCGCACGGAGAATTCATGCAGGAAACCCATCAAGAAATTAACCGGGATCAACCCGCCAATATTCCGCCAGCACGGACGGATTGGCATAATGTCACACCCACTCCTTATTTTTCCATGGTTGTACCCATGTTCAACGAACAGGACTCCGTGGCCGAGCTTCATGCCGGACTTACCCGAAATCTTGCCGCCCTCGGAAAACCTTACGAAATTATTTATATTGATGATGGCAGCAAGGATACCACTTACCAACGCCTGTGTGCCATTTCCCAGGACGACCCGCATGTTCTGATCATTCTCTTGCGACGCAACTTCGGCCAGACACCCGCTCTGGCCGCCGGCTTTGACCATGCCCGTGGCGAAATCATTCTCGCCATGGATGGCGACTTGCAGCATGATCCCGACGAAATTCCCAATTTCATCGCCAAAATTGATGAAGGGTTTGACGTTGTCTCCGGCTGGCGGCAACGTCGTGCGGACGGTCTGTTCCTCCGGCGTATTCCCAGTTCCACAGCCAACTGGCTAATCCGAAAAATTTCCGGCGTTGAAATTCATGATTTCGGCACAACCTTCAAAGCTTACCGTCGCGAAGTCATTGAACACCTGAATTTATATGGCGATTCCCACCGTTTTATTCCCGCACTTGCCGCCATGGCTGGTGCCACTATCACGGAAATACCTATCAAAAACATCCAGGCTCCCTACCGACCATCGAACTATGGCATTGGTCGAACATTCCGCGTCATGCTGGACCTGATCACCATCAAATTCCTCAATAGTTACCTGACTCGCCCCCTGCATCTTTTTGGCAAGATCGGTTTAATTCATCTGGCGCTCTCTTTTGTGATCGGCTGCTTTTTAATTGTTGAAAAGATCCGCGGCGAATCGGTACTGCGCATGCACGGCCCGCTCCTTATTCTCGGAGCTATGTTGTTTATGATGGCTTTGGTTTTTTTTTCCACCGGACTGCTGGCGGAACTTATTTCCCGCGTGTATTTTGAGGCTCAGCACAAGGCAGTTTATACTGTCCGCGAAATCCGCCATGGCCAAGAGTTGTGGCGGGGACGCCCTGGCCGACCAAGGCTCACTGTTTATTCACACCGCACGCGTCAAGTCGATGTCAATGATCCGCGACCCGCGGATTCCAACGATTCCTAAACACGAGCATAAATTCAATGACTGAAGACATTAAACTTCCACCGCTTCCCTCCGCAGGGGACTGGTCCATTTCCCATCGCCAGGCTCTGGCTCTTATCGCCCTTTTTGCGTTTCCGCTGTTCCTGGTTTGTCTGGGGGTGGGTGATTCCACCGCCATGATGGAACTTTTTAATATTATTCCTGTGCGTGAAGCTTATCGTGATGGTCATTGGCTTTTGCCCACATTGGGTGGCTATCCGCGCATGGTCAAGCCGCCGCTGACGGTCTGGATTCCCGCCGGTCTGGCCGTCCTGTTTCATAACGACAGCTTGTGGGTGTTACGACTCCCTTCCGTAATACTTGGTCTGATTACCTGCTGGGCTACTTATGCGATTGGCTGTGTGACTTCGCGTGATCGGCGTTTTGGTCTTTTTGCAGCACTGGCTTTGGCCGGCATGTTGGTTTTTGTGCGTCAGTCGCGCCTGGCATCTTACGATATTTATGCGACGGCTTTTACCACGCTTGGTTTTCTGGGGCTGCTGGCCGCCGCGGAATACCGGAGGCTCTGGTGGCTTTGGTCCATTCTAGGCGGGATAGCGCTGGGGCTTTCCGTACTGAGCAAAGGCCCGGTGCCACCGATGTATGTCCTTATTCCGTATGGCATCTGGTTGCTGCGGTATCATCTGCGTAACCCGCGGGCATGGCTGGCCATTCTAATTGCATTGATTGTTTCCATAGTGTCTTTTTCACCGTGGTTTTTTCTTGTGGCCGCCCGCTACCATGCGCAATATGGCGGCAATGCCTGGGCTATCTGGTGGCGGCAATTTGCACGTTACGCTGCCGCTCGTGGCCCGCAATACAAGCAAACAGATTGGTATTATCTGGCCATGCTGGGCTGGGTTTTTCCCTGGACCCCTGCACTTATCGGCGGTGTGACCCTCCCTTTTCTACCCACCCGGTCCGAACCGCAGCCAACCGATTCCGAACGCCGCGGGCGCTGGCTTTTTTGGCTTGTTTTAATTCTTGGCCTGGGCCTTCTGACCATTCCACACCAGAAAAAGCAGCGTTATGCCTTGCAGCAATTTCCCTTTGCCGCGCTGCTTGTCGCCGCAGTCTGGCAGGAATTCGCCCGCTTAAAACGCACACTTAACCTTGAGCCTGCGGCCCGTGTGCTGCTGGCCGCACAGTCTATTATTTTTGTCGGTCTGGGCATCGGTATTCTCGCGGCCATACCCATGATAAGCATGTCCCATCATGCCCCAGGTTACCAGGATGGACACTGGACTCTCATGCAGACTGTTGCACTGCTTAAGCCCGCGTTGGCAGTGCTTGGTTTCATCGGGTGGGGACTCCTGGCAATTGTTTTAATCATTCTGGGGCTGCTGATCTGGCGATGGGAGTTTAATCGGTATTTTGACAAGGCTTTTGTCACTTATGCACTCGCCGGGTGGATTTTCACCATGGGCTGCTATATTGCCTATTTTGAAGGGACCGGCTACCAGGTAAGCCGCTATCGCAAAGCCACCAAACAGATGGTTTCTCTGGCCCAAGGACACCGGATTTATACGCTTACGTCTGATGAACCGTGGCTTGGGGTACTTTATTATGCCAATGAGATTATGCCCGGTATTTCCGTCGGACGATTGGCACAAATGGCCGGTCAGCATGAAAGCTCTATCTTCCTGCTTACACGCGATGGTCCGCCGCAAAAGCCAAAACTTAATGAGATTGCCCGTTTGGCACATCGGAAGTGGTGTATTTTAGATCGTATCAATGACGGTCATAGCATTCAGACTCTTTTTGAACTTCTCCCGCGACACTATCATCCGGCATCAACAGCGCCGATGGCCGGCGTAGAGCATTGATTTAGCCCGTCGGGGCCAATAGCATATTCAGCTTGACCGGTCTTTCGTGGAACGGCTTGATATTTGGCGATGACATGGTGTTATAAACGGTCTGTACCAGGCAGGAAAAGGAAATTGGGATGATTCGTCCGGAATTGGAAATAATTTTTCATAATCATTTTAAGTCAGGTGATTCAGGTTCAACTGCGGGAAAACTTTTGGCCGTTTGTGCCCCCGGGCGCGTTAATTTGATTGGCGAACATACCGACTATAACGATGGCTTTGTTTTCCCCATGGCCCTGGACCGTCTGACCACCATTGTAGCCCGGCCACGCACTGATGCCCGCGTGCGGCTTTTCAGTGTTCTCCAGGATGAACTGGTGGAATTCGCAATTGATGCAGAGGTGAAAAAGGACGCCCCTAAATGGTCGCTTTACGCCCGCGGTGCGGCAGAGGCACTACGTCTGCGTGGTCTGATCAGTTGCGGAATGGATGCGATCATGGCCAGCGATGTTCCACTGGGCAGTGGACTGTCCTCCAGCGCCGCATTTGAGGTCGCCTCTGCACTGGCCCTGCTTACAGTAAACGGTAAAACGCTGGATGGGGTGGAACTGGCCAAAGCCTGCCAATGGGCCGAGCATAATTATGCCGGCATGCCCTGTGGCATTATGGACCAATTTATTTCCGTCATGGGCCGGGCGGGCCATGCCCTTTTGCTGGACTGCCGCGATCTTTCGCACCGCCAGGTTCCCATTCGCGATGAGAATCTGCGTATTGTTGTGGCCAACTCCAACGTGAAGCATGAATTGGTGCAGGGCGAATACCAGGCCCGGCGCAACCAGTGCCAGCGTGCTGTGGATATTGTTAAAAAGAGGTACGCCAACGTTACAGCCCTGCGCGATGTCACACTGAATATGCTGGAAACGCTTCGCATGGGAATGGACCCTATGGTCTT
>JAJYPG010000138.1 GCA_021795535.1 Planctomycetota bacterium | reverse complement strand
GTGGACAAGCCAAGAGCGAGCAAGTATCTATAAATACAGGGGTTTGCGCTACTGTTCCCACTGGTGCATTGAAAGCGGGCGATGGGATTCGAACCCACGACGTCCAGCTTGGGAAGCTGGCATTCTACCGCTGAATTACGCCCGCGTTTTAACGCACGCTTGATGCACGCCGTCCGGTCTGGCCTAATCTCCTGAATTTTCCAGTACCGGGATTATACCGAAATTGGATTGTATCATCCGCAGCTTTGGCCGCCAACCTGCCTGGAAACGGGTGAGCAAATGGGACGGTCCATCTTGATTGCATGGCACAACTCAGCCGTTGCATGCTCAAGTCGTTGAAAGGAACGCATTTGGCGTTGCCGAATCTGGTCGAAATCCACTGCTTGCGCAAGCCGAACCTGGTCCAAGGTTGGTTTGTACCCGCGAGCCATATTCCGACCCAGCCACCCCTTGGCATCACGGAGTTGGCATTCCAAATCCTCCGGTGGTGGGGACGATGAACTGTTTAACAATGGTCGCCCATCAAACTCAACCTGTTTGAGCGATCCGGCTCCGGCGATGAACCAGGATTCCATTTCCTGACGGGCTAAAACCACCGCTACGGAAAACGATTCTCCAGCACCGGTTTCGCGGGCATAGGAAGCCAACTGGCTCGCAACCGTGCCAACGCAATGCGGCGGTTTACCCATATTTGCCGGCCGGTCGCCGTCTAAAACCAGCAGAACCGCGGCTGCGCCTTTTCGTTGGGCTTTGGCCAATTGTGCTCTCCAAAATACGCCCTTATCCTTCAGCAGCTTTTGCAGATGGCCGACACGCCACGCTTTCGCCGCCACGAAGATGTTTTGATCCGACTGTGAATGAGTTGGGGTTGCCCGGATCAACCGCCGAAGCAGCGTTGGCAGCGCCGTTTCTTCTCCCTCGCCTTCACCAAAAGGAATGATAAGTTTGCCAGTTTGGCGGGTCATTCGCGTGCAGGCTTCGGCTCGCCGGAATCCGCTACGGTTAACAGTTCGCTGGGAGACATCAAGCCTTCCCGGATGGCGATTATTTCATCCGGTGGCAGCGGCGAAATTTGGGTGCCATGGTCGGAAAACCTAACCCAGCGGATGGAATCGCCGGGGAAAGCATCCAGTAACTGCGGGCTGTGTGTGGTCAAGATGAATTGTGTACCCAGCTTTTCGTTGGCTGATTTTATATGGTCAGCCAGTAGCGATAAAGCCCCCGGAAAAATTCCTTTCTCCGGTTCTTCAAAAATGATGACCTGTTGCGTCACATTCTGATAAATGGCAAGCAGGTGGGCCAGGAATCGGCGGAATCCTTCCGATTGCTGGGCAATATCAACCGATACCACCGTGTCCCCCAATCGAAAGGACGCTCCCAGTCCACCGCCCACCGCCGGGTTGCCCGATGGATTTACCGTTATACCAATGAGCGATGCGGACAGCGTTTTGAGCGACATCTCAATTTCCCGCCAGTCGGGCAACGCCTTAATGCTTCCCACAATTCCATCCACCACACGCATCGCGTTGGAACCAGTTTCGTTAAGCACTTCCACGCGAACAGGACCAGGGCTGCTGTTATCGGCCAGTACATTTCCGGGGAAGCTGTAACTGCGAATACTTTGCACCAGACTGATATACGCAACATTCACCTCAGGCAGTCCGGTGAGCTGGCCCAAAAGCACGTTGCCCGGCGCAGCGCCGCCTGACATGCCCGCATTAGCCAGTTTTGGCTCAATGGCCCATTTTCCGTCCGCCTGGCTGTAAAGAGCCTGATCGCGGAAATGCATACTTTCTGAGGAGACACGGATATTGTTGTTCGGAGACCGGTTAAATTCAATCTCCAGCTTATAAACAAAATCACCCTTGTAGCCGGGAACGTCGAACGTTATCTGAAATTCGGTGTTGAATCCAGCACCTTTTATATTCGCCGGTCTGAAACCGTTAGGGGAACCAAATCGCATAAGAGCCTGATTAAGCGGGCCGACGTTTGCGCCTGATTCGATGATAGTGCGAAGCAACTCAATTGCCTGCACAAAGTTGGTTTTCCCTGTGCCGCTTCGACCCACCAGCACAGTTACCGGTGCAAGGTCTACCGAAACATTCAGCAGACTTCTAAAATTCTTGACAGAAAACCGTTTGATCATGTCAAAATTGTATCATTCGGAGGGCCGCCCGCCAATCTGTCCGCCCGATGCCCGCAACCCGCTGCGCCATGATTCATGACCCGTGGCGAGGCCTTATTCCCGCGGCAGGTCGGCGGGCAGCAGGTCTTTGACCATCACCGCCGGTAACGCCATCTCCTGGCCATTGGTCAGCACTTTTGTCCGTACAATTTCCGGGCCACGCACATGGTTGTAAATCTGCTCCATAATCCGGCTGCTGATCTGCACGTCCAACGCGACTCGGCCAGGAAAAGCGTCGTAATCCCGCGCCTGAACTTCCGCAAATTTTTCCAGAAAGGTGATCCCTTTCGGGTCCGTCAGCGGTACGGTGATAATTGCCCGCAGGTTCTGCCCCAGCATCTGCCGGCGCACCGCATCCGCCAAAGCCGTCATGCCGGTGCCGTTTTTTGCGCTGATGGCCAAAGCTCCGGGAAACTTCAATCGCCAGAAAGTCAGATCATCCGCCGATTCCGTCACATCCATTTTATTGAGCAAAAGCAAGGCGGGTCGATCCGCGCAACCAATACCGTTAAGCACCTGCTGCACGCTTTGCAACTGCCGCAAGGCCTGGGGATGGGCCACATCCAGCACAATTAAAAGAAGGTCGGCATGAATGGCTTCTTCCAGCGTGGCCTTAAAAGATGCGACCAGGTGATGGGGCAAATCGCGCACAAAACCAACAGTATCGGAAAGTAAAGCACAATGCGCCGACCCCAGCCGCCAGGTGCGGGTTTTGGTGTCCAGCGTGGCGAAAAGTTTATCCTCTACCAGTGTGCCCGCACCGGTAAGAGTGTTGAAAACAGTGCTTTTCCCCGCATTCGTGTAACCCACCAGCGACACGGTGAAGTGCAGTTCCTTGCGAGTGCTGACCTCACGCGACTTACGGTCTTGTACGGCGGCTATGCGCGCCTTGAGATCGCTCACCCGCTGCCGCACCAGACGACGGTCTATTTCAAGCTGCATTTCGCCCGGTCCGCGTGCCCCCACGCCAGCCCCCGCTCCGGCGCCTATGCGTTCAAGGTGCGACCACATGTGCCGCAGACGCGGATAGGTATATTCCAACTGGGCCAGCGCCACCTGAAGCTGGGCTTCATGGGTGCGCGCCCGTGTGGCGAAAATATCCAGAATAAGTTCACTGCGATCCAGAATTTTGCATTGAATAATTTCCTCCAGATCACGAAGCTGGTTGGGGGACATGTCGTTATCAAAAATAACCACATCCGCCTGCAGAGCCTGCACGGTGCGGGCTATTTCCTTCGCCTTGCCGCTTCCAATGTAGGTTCCAGGGTCCACATCCCGGCGTTGTTGAACAATGCGGTCCACCACAGTCGCCCCGGCGGTGGCCGCCAGGCTGGCCAGCTCGCCCAGCGGATCGCGCAAATCCACCTGAGAATCGGGCAAAACAACGCCCACCAAAATCGCTTTTTCACTGCGAACCGATAACTGAACCCGACGGTCTTGCGACAAGAATGAAAACTCCAGACAAACGCGATGCCGAACATCAGCCCGCTTACCGCTTTGATTATAGCGTAAGCCTGACCAGGACAGGGGATGGGCGGCAAGCCATCATCCGCCATGGTGTGGCAATTTTCCCGGATGGCCGCGGAAATTCGCCATTAAGAAATCACGACGCGATGGCTGCCGCACAAGGCGCTTCCATTGGATGGCCGCGCCAATAATATCCAGGCTCAATGCTTCGCAAACGAGTTCAACGGCCACCGTTCGCCGGCGAGTCGCAACGCCACACCACACGAAATAACCTTGCCGCGTGGTAGAATAAAGTTATGGCTCTTAAACCTGATGATACGGTGTGCTACTGCTTTCATGTTCCATTGCGGAAAATAGAGGTCTTTTGCCGTATTGAAAAACCCGCCGCCGCTTCCCAGATTTCGGATTGTCTTTCCGCGGGCACCGGTTGCGGGTGGTGCTGTCCGATGTTGAGGCAAATTCATTTGCGTATCTGCGGCGATCATATACCGTGGTGGCGCGAGCCAACCAACCCACCACCCGATGTCTCAACGCCTGCCACAGCTGAACCCGCGGGAAATGTGGTTGATCCGGAATTGCCGGATCAGGATGCGGCCAATTATGCCGCGGGGCGCAGGGCCTATTTGGCGGCGGGCAAAGGGAAGCCGCCACCGGAAGCTCAAGAATAACTTTGCCGCAGATAGAAAAGATAAATTTCCCGCCAGCCCCCGACTCATTGGCCAATGGCGGCCAGAGCGGCGGCGTAATTTGGTTCCTGGGCAATTTCCGGCACCAGTTCGCTGTGCGTAATTTTTCCCTGTGGGTTTATGACCACCACCGCGCGTGCCAGCAAGTCCTTCAGTGGCCCATCCACAATGGTTACGCCCAGCTTATCGCCAAATTCCGGGTGCCGGAAGCAGGAAAGCACCTGCACATTTTTAATGCCTTCCGCGGCGCAGAAGCGGTTCATGGCAAAGGGCAGATCATGCGAAATGCAAAGCACCACCGCGTTGGGCAAAGTGGCGGCATCCTGGTTGAATTGCCGCACAGATTTGGCACAAACGGATGTATCAAGACTGGGGAAAATATTCAAAATGACCGATTTTCCCGCCAGTTCAGAGGATTGCAGTTCTCCCAGGTCGCCTTTGGTAAGCGTGAAAGCGGGAATGGCACCACCGGTTGCGGGCACATTGCCAATGGTGTGAATGGGATTGCCTTTGAGGGTAATATTGGCCATGGAAATCTCCTTGCAGGTGTTGCAGGTTAATGACAGTTACAGCCCCGGCAGCGCCGGAGTTGCATACAGGGCAATCCGGGTTGGATTGTGCCATACGCACTTTAAGTTTGTATCCGCGAATTACGCTTTGTGCAAGCGATTTTGTTTATACTGCGGACGAGGGTGTGCCCGTTTTTATCGGGAACCCCATAAGCTCCAGCTTTCCTACAGGAACGCCCCTGGGAGCGCGGCTGTCCTCAGCCGCTTCAGGTCGGCAACGGGTATCCACTGTTA
>JAJYPG010000137.1 GCA_021795535.1 Planctomycetota bacterium | reverse complement strand
TTCAGGGTGAAAGTCTGCATCGGCAAACCGGCATTGTATCGCAAAATAATTTTCTCTTTACCGGTACGGTCATGGACAACATCCGTTACACGCGTCCGGAGGCCACCGATCAGCAGGTGTATGATGCCGCCCGACAGTTGGACTGCTACGAGATTCTTGCGCGGCTTAAAGACGGTTTCCAAACGAATGTTGGTGAGCGCGGCGGATCGCTGAGCCTGGGCCAGCGGCAACTGGTCTGCTTTTGCCGGGCATTTCTCGCCAACCCGCGCATCTTGATTCTTGATGAAGCCACGAGTGCCATCGATACGCAAACCGAACTTCTGATTCAAAACGCCCTGGAACGTCTGGTGGAAAACCGTACCACGTTTATCGTCGCGCATCGCTTAAGTACCATCATCGGGGCACATCAGGTATTGGTGCTTGATCATGGCCGGATAGTTGAACACGGCACCCACCAAAGCCTCCTGGAACTCCATGGCCAATACGCCCGGCTCTATAATGAATTTACCCATGGTCAGGATATCACGCCGCAGGCGGACGAATAAATATGTGCGGCGGCCCGGCCAGAGGAAAAATGTTGACATGGCAATGCGGCATTCAGAAATGGCGGCGAATGATGATGTGGCATTTGTTTTTGTTTCAGGAACAAACTTCTGGATTAGCGGATCGGCGCGTTGTTTTTGGTTTTGGGACGCAGAAATGCTCGAACCAGGCAAATTTTTATCAAGTTTCGCGTGCAGCCGGCGCGCCACACGGTATAATCAAGAACATAGGAATGAGGGTGGTGTTACTTTACGGGAGGTGCAACATGCCGCGAGCGACAAAGAATCCGGAGAGTGTTGATATATCCTCAGCTCTTTCCGGCTGGAGTTTTGAACCTGGACAGGTCAATGTTCGCATTATCCGCGGACGCGACGGTAAAGCTAAAATTCAATTGCGCCTGGACCTCGGGTTGCTGCAAATGGAAGTCAGTGGTCGCCCGGATGGCAAACGGCCGCATAAACATGCCTCTGAATTGGATTATCAGCTTCATCGCCTGAAAAAACATCGCGAGAGCGGCACCCGCGAGAATGATTTTCAGCTTACCCGGCGAGAATGCCAGCAGTTGCGTGAAGAATCCGCCATGTTTTATCACAGATATTTGAGCCTTTTTGTGTTGGGCCAATACGATGGTGTGGTGCGCGACACACGGCACAATATTGGTATTTTGAATTTGTGCCGCAATTTTGGCCCCACGGAACAAGACCGGGAAATTCTGGAACAATATCGCCCCTACATTATCATGATGGAAGGGCGTGCTCGCGCTTGTGCGGCGCTGCGTGACGGATTTGTAAATACATCCATCGCGTATCTCCGCGGCACGTTGAGAAATGTGATTCACACCTATGGCAATCCTGCGGCCAGCCAATCGCCGGAGGCTCTGATTCTTTCGGATATGATTCATGACATTCGTCGGCAGTTGCCACCGGATCCCCGCGAAGAACTCAATCGGCTGTTGAAAAAAGCGGTGGCCGGAGAAAAATATGAAGAAGCGGCCCAATTGCGGGATCAAATCATGGCTCTGCATGCCGCCGGTGCGGTAATGGTCAAGCCGGCCGTACGGGCCAACATCGCTAAACGCCGGGCCGCGAAACCGCGAAAAAGTCGCCGCAAAGTAACACCGGATTCACAATCTCAAGACCATTCCGCCAATGAACCGGGGAATGCCTGAAGCACTTGAATCTTGACATGTAGCACGGCGCGTGTTACGGTTCAGGACTGTGCGGACGGCTTTGGGCGGAGAATGGGTATCATGCCCGCTGCTGATTCAGCGGGCCGATCAGGCCTTCATCGCATCGGAGATACAGGAACTATGGTTAAGCGGCACAAACGCGTGGTATTGTCCCTGCTGGGTTCGGCGGGCTTATTGATAACCCAATTGGCTTCCGCCGCAGCCCCTCCGTTGCCGCCTCCAAACCGCGGAACTCCCAGCGCATCCGACCAGACCAAAATTGCCGCATTTGTCCAATATTATGCCCAGCAAATGTCGACTGCAGCGCATCGCCGCGATATGGTTCGTGCCCGGCGGCATCTGCTGGCCCCGCTGCAATCTACCACCAACCCGCCTTCGGCTGAGTTCATCTACGATTTTGGAACGCAGGTGGCCAATGACTTTGCTTCTCTGCTATCGAATAAAAAAACGGCGTTAAATGCCGCTATCACAATTGGCTCTATTGCCGACATCAGCATGCAGGCCCCTCTCCAGACGGCCTTAACCAACCCCAATCCGGCGGTTCGCTATTGGGGGGCCAAGGGAATGGGTAACATTTTTGCACCCCTGATGTCCATCGGGCCGGCTTATCAGCAGGCGGTTACGGCCGTTCAACAGGCTCTGGCTGTTGAGACTGATCCGCTGGTTGCCGAGGAAATGAGCAATGTTCTATTGACGCAGAATCCTCTGCCATCCGGCCTGGCGAATCTGATTTCCAATGCCATTGCCCACAGCATTGCAGGTTATCAGGACGTGGTGCCCGGCAACTTGGATATATCCAGCGGCCTGGCGGCCGACTTGGCCGATGCTGCGCAGCATGGGTCAACCTTGACCGACTCTCAAAAAGTAAAAGCCATGAGCACATTATCCGAACTCATGAGCGATACAGCTCAATATTTAAGTGCCGGACTTTTGGATCGCAAGCAAAAGCTTTCCGCATTCAGCGCTATCAACAATGCCGCCAATGCCATGAACACCATTACCGGCACGACCAACTTTTCACTTACGGGCCTTAATGCCGAAAGTGCTCCAGCCGCGATTCTTCTGGCCGTCAACGGGATCACCGGGGCCCAGGGACAACCGGGCGCGGTGCAGAAACTTTTTCCAAAAATTGTCATTCCGCACCGGATATCCGCCCTGCAAACCCGTTAATCGGACAGTCTCACGGGAAGCGTTGTTGCCTTTATGCCCGAAGCATTTGTAGACGTTATTACCATTACTCCGCCAGCGCGGCCTTTTAAGGCCTCGCCTCGTATTGCCGGCAGTAAAAGTATCACCAACCGCGCGCTGCCGTTGGCGGCCATGGCCAATGGTACAAGCACCCTCACTGGCGTATTGTTTGCCGATGACACGCTGCGTATGATTGAATCTTTGCAAAAGCTGGGCTTTGCCCTGACCGTTGATAGGTCCGGGCAAAGTATTTCGATTGAAGGCCTGGGCGGAAAAATTCCCAACGCCTCGGCTGAATTGTTTTGTGGTAATTCTGGAACAACCATTCGCTTTCTTGCCGCCCTGTGTGCCGCGGCCGAAGGGCAGTATGTGCTTGACGGCGTGGAACGCATGAGGCAACGCCCGATTGGTGAACTTGTGGAGGCCCTGCGTGCCATTGGCGCAGCGGCAGATTATGTCGGCCAATCAGGCTATCCGCCGGTGCGCGTGGGGGGGGGGGCGGCGGGCGGTACATGCCGGTTTTCCGCCAGTCAGAGCAGCCAATATATTTCAGCGATCCTCATGGCCGCTCCCCTGGCCCGCAACGCTGTGAATGTGGAGTTAATCGCCCCAGTCACCAGTGAACCTTATGTTCGCATGACCCTGGCCATGATGCAACAGTTCGGCGTTAGCACCCAGACCGCCCGAACAGCGGATAATTCCGCCGCCAACCGGGTTATTCATATCCCCAACGGCGGTGGCTATAAAGCCCGCCAATACGCCATTGAGCCTGACGCCAGCAATGCCAGCTATTTTCTCGCGGCAGCGGCAATATGCCCCGGTTCACAGGTTACAATCCACGGTTTAGGCCGAGATTCCTTGCAGGGAGATGTTCTGTTTGCTGATGTGTTGCGGCAAATGGGGGCCAACATGATGATGGAGTCAGATGCGATTCATCTTGGCGGTGGCCGCAATCTTACCGGCATTACCGTAAATATGAATGGCATTCCTGATATGGTTCAAACATTGGCGGTGGTGGCCCTGTTTGCGCAGGGGCCGACGCGGATATTTAATGTCGGAAATTTGCGGGTGAAAGAAACCGACCGGCTGGCAGCACTGGAGAAAGAACTGACCAAACTTGGTGCTGTTGTTTCCACCACGATGGACAGCATTGTCATTGATCCGCCGGACAAACCGAACGGTGCCCGCATCAGCACGTATGACGATCACCGCATGGCCATGGCCTTTGCGGTAGCAGCAACGCGCATTGCGGGCATTGAAATTGAAAATCCGCAGTGCGCGGCGAAGACCTATCCTGAGTTCTTTAAGGACTTCCAAGCCTGTATTACAGCCCGTAGTTCTTAGCGCTCCACCCTTTGATCCGACCGCGGCTGGGTTTGCGGCCATGATTAGCGGCCTTGCCAGCCCAACGTAACTTATGATTTCTCTTTCTGCGTGCCATGTTCAAATCCTTAGCGTATTAACCGTCCATTAACAAATTCAAAGCTCCGCATTATACCCCAACCCCAAAAAATCGCAAAAGTTCAAAATTCAAAAGGCAAATATGTTCTTGCGGAAATGGTAACTGTGGTGTGTTGCTGATCGTTCACCCGGAAATGCCCCGTGGAGGGGGCTATAATGGTGCGGCGGTCTTATTACAGTAGTGGTTAATGTGATGGTGATCGCCATGGGGCTGTTTTTTTACGTTTTGCTGGTTCAATGCTTTTATGGAGGTCTTTCATCATGAGGTTCCACAAATATTTTGCGGTTTTTGCCGCGGCGCTGTTTGCTCCGGTAATGATGGTTGCACTCGGCGGATGTTTCTACGGTGGTCATGATGATCACCGTGATCGTGGCTATGATTATCATCACGACGAAGGAATGAGGCCGGTGCCTGCGGTCAATAGTCCGAAGGAAACTATTTCCGTGGCAGCTCCCAAGGCCAACGCAAATCGTGCGTTGCTTACGTTGCGTTCGCGCCAGAGCTAATACCGCCCGCGACGGCAATACGTTGTGCGATGGCATCTGCGGCTAAATGGACTGTCGAGTTCCCGCGGCACGAAAATCGATGGAACATACGAGAGATATAAGAAATGCGGCGGTGCTCTGCGCTTACGCTGTGCACTATGTGGCCGCCAGCATTTAGAAGTTAGTCTCCCATGATGCCAAGCCTCACCCGCGCAGGATGAAAAAAGGCCGTATTATTTCGCTGTTGCGAAGGCGCGGCCAATTTTCAGAGCAGAGCGGGGGC
>JAJYPG010000136.1 GCA_021795535.1 Planctomycetota bacterium | reverse complement strand
CCGTTGGTTCAGGCCGCAAATATCGGTTAAACTAACCCATTGGCCGGCAAATTGGCACCCCGGTATTTCAGGATGGACGGATGCCCGAAACCAACAATCGTAATATCTCACTGCCGGTGACCTGCCCACAGCCGCCTGCGGGCCTCTGGTATAGCCGGGGCCTGCGATTCCAATGTACCCAGTGCGGAAATTGCTGCTCTGGTGGGCCGGGGTTTGTCTGGCTGACGGATGAGGACCTTCAGCGGATTGCCACGTTCCTGAACATGACACTCCCGGCGTTCACCAGTCGATTTGTGCGGCGTATTGGCGACCAGCTAAGCCTGACGGAAAAACCGGGATATGACTGTATTTTTCTGAATCGTGTCGATGGCAGGGCTACATGCGGAATCTATTCCGTGCGGCCCACACAATGTCGCACCTGGCCGTTCTGGGATATGAATTTGAAAAATCCCGACGCCTGGAAACAAGCCGGCGGGCGCTGCCCCGGCATGCGCGATGACCAAGCCCCGCTCTATCCGGTGGAACACATTGAAAAATGCCGCAAACACCCGGAATCGCCCTGATGGAAAACACCTTCTCTTGAGAGGCCGCCAGCTAAGCCGGTCCGCCACGCGTCAGGTGCCGCACCGTGCCCCCGGCTTGCGCCACCAGAACATCCGAGGCTAAATTCAAAAACAGACCGGTTTCAATAATTCCCGGAATGGTTCGCAATTGCCGATCCAATTCCTGCGGACGGTCAAACCAACGCGACTCGGCGGGCAAACGGGCGTGCAGCAACGGGTTGTGGTTATCCGTAAGAAACAGCGTGCCATCCGGACGCAGCCGCGGAGTACAAACCGCTCCCAAGGCGGTTACCGCGCGGATAACCGTGGGCATGGCGAAGGCAACAATTTCCAGAAACACCGGGAAATAGGTGCCCAGCCGCGGAACAATTTTTTCGTGTCCCACCACAACCACCATGCGGCGTGAAACTGAAGCCACCACTTTTTCGCGCAACAGATCGCCGCCGCCGCCCTTTAGCAAATGAAGTGCCGGGTCCACTTCATCAGCCCCATCCACCGTGATGTCCAAGGAGGCTTGATCCTGGAGGCTGACCAGTTCTATACCGCATTCCCTGGCCAGACGCGCCGTTGATTCACTGGTGGGCACACCGACAATTTTCAGTTTCTCCCGCTTCATGCGTTCCGCCAGCATGCGCACAAAAGCGTGGGCCGCCCGTCCAGAGCCCAGACCAACCGCCTGACCATCGGCAATAAAGCCTGCGGCCACTGCGCCAATTTTTTCCAATTCTTCAGGTGAGGCCACCGATGGATTATTGTCTGCCATTAAAATCTCTTGCTGGTCGTACTGTCGTCCGTTCCGTTCGTGTTCAGTTGCCGGGAAAGTTTTACGGTTTATTCCATAGTATCCCCGCGCTTGCCAGCGCCACCATTCCGCCAACCATACATTCCGAGGGGTGGGATTTGAACCCACGACCCGGAGATTATGAGTCCCCTGCTCTAACCGCTGAGCTACCCTCGGTCGTGATGCGCCGTTCCGCATAATTGGTCCGGCACGAACTCAATCTTGTATACTGTCGGGCACGGACTTGCAACCCCCCGGCGCAAAATACCCCCGATGCCGTTCATGGCAATCCATACCTCACGCACATGGGTTTGACACATTCTGCCATGGCAAGTTCAGGCCTGATCAACACGAAAGCGGCCAGATGCCGCTTCTACCATTGGCACCGGGTGTTTCAATTCTTAGTGCGTGCCGCATATTGTATTGATGGCACAGTTGCCATACAGGCCGGTTGCGGAGAAGATACCAGTAATGCAACAGATTACTCCCACACCGCTGCCGCGGACGCCCGCGAACCTTATCTCCACCGCCGCCGAACTCGGCGCTTTATGCGACCACCTGCGCGCCGCAAAATGTTTCGGCATAGACACTGAATTTATAGGCGAAACCTCCTACGTTCCCATTCTCTGTCTTGTTCAGGTCTCCACGATTGACCGGGTGGAGCTTATCGATCCGCATGCGGTTGATAATCTTACACCCCTGCTGGAACTTCTGGCCGACCCCGCCATTACCAAAATCTGCCATGCGGGCGAACAGGACCTGGAAATTCTCCACCATATAGGCCATCTGACGCCGCAAAATGTCTTTGACACCCAGATTGTCGGCGGTCTTATTGGCATTGGCTATCCGCTGTCCTACGGGAAGCTGGTCAACTATTTCTGCTCCATGGACCTGGACAAAGCCCATACCTACAGCGACTGGAGCCGTCGTCCGCTTTCCCCAGCGCAATTTGAATATGCCGTGGATGATGTGCGCTATTTGCCTAAAATATACGATCTGATTCTTCAGGTGCTTACCGGTCTGAATCGCCACAACTGGGCCAAGCTGGCCTGCGACGAACTTTGCGAATCAGCCGCATCGGCAATTCCGCCGCGCGAACTGTATCGGAAAATAAAGACCGGCAAGTCCATGCAGCCGCTGCAATTGGCTGTGCTCCGCGAGCTTACCGCCTGGCGTGAACAATTGGCATTTGAGCATAACATGCCCGCCCGTTCGCTCCTGCCGGACAATGTGCTGCGCGACATCGCCAAACTCATGCCCCAGCATCTGCGGCAATTCAACCAGATCAAGGATTTTCCACACCCGGAGGTGCGCAGCTATGGCCCGACGATACTTGACCTGCTGGAAGCCATTCGCGCCATGCCCGAATCCTCCTATCCACGGCCCGATCCTGAACCGCTGGATACTCCGGCAAGCCGCGTCTTTGGCGAATCCTTGTGGGCCGCGGCGCAGGCCATCTGCCTGGGCCAGTCGGTCTGCACAGCCACGGTCACTTCGCAAAACAATGTGCTTCTTCTGGCCGACGCAATTGTCCGTGGTTCCCCTTTTGACAACCATCCGCTTATGCGGGGCTGGCGGCGCGAATGCCTTGGGGACGCCCTTTTAAATTTTGCACAGGGAAAAACAGAACTCAAACTGCTTTTCCAGAATCAAAAACTGCGGTCAACCATCGTTTGAAACGGAAAAAATGTGCGGCATAGCGGGACTGATAGGTTGGTCTTCAGAGGGAATGAAAAATCCGCCGTTGCCCTATGGCCACTCCACCACCACATTACCCCCCACAGATGAACTTAAAGCGGCCATTGTCCGTGTGGATGCTCTTCTGACGCACCGCGGACCGGATGGAGGCGGCCTTTTTGAATCTCCTTCACCGCATCACCTTGTGCTGGTTCACCGGCGATTGGCCATTCTGGACCCCGCCGGCGGGCATCAGCCCATGGGAAACGCCGATGGCTCCATTCAAGTGGTATTTAATGGAGAGATATACAATCATCGTGAACTGCGACGGCAACTCATTGATCGCGGCCACCATTTCACCAGCGACCATAGCGATACCGAGGTGCTGGTTCATGGCTGGCGGCAATGGGGCACACACCTGCCCGAAAAATTGCTGGGGATGTTTGCTTTCGCCCTATGGGACAAGCCCACAGACAGGCTTTTTTTGGCGCGCGACCGCATGGGACAAAAGCCTCTTTTTTATCATCATGGCAACGGACTCTTCGCCTTTGCCAGCACTTTGCCCGCGCTGCTTGCCTGGCCACAGGTGCGGCCCGAGGTAACACGCAAAAATCTGGCCGCCTATTTGTTCCACGGCTATCCTCCGCCGCCCCAAACCATTTACCGGAATATTCAGCAGGTTATTCCCGGCCAATGGCTGTGTGCCTCGCGCTGCGGACTGGAAACGGGAATATTCTTTTCCCCTGCGGATGGGAATTTATTAAACGAGACGGATTTCCCCCAACCCGCTTCGCCGGAGTCCCTGTTCAATACGCTGGCCGCCGCGGTGGAGTCGCAGCTAGAGGCGGACGTGCCCATGGCCTGTTTTCTCTCCGGCGGCGTGGATTCAAGTATCATTGCCGCGCTTATGCAACAGGCCCGCTCCGCCGCCGGAGCGCCGCCCATCAACACCATCAGTATTGGTTTTGCGAACTCCGGGTTTGACGAAAGCCCTTATGCCCGGCAACTGGCCCAACACATTGGCGCTCGCCACCACGCCTTTTCTCTGGAACCAGCCCATGGATGTGTGGAAACCCTGGACTGGCTTATGCAATATGCCCTGGGCCAGCCTTTTGCCGATTCCTCCATTCTGCCAACCTATTACGTCGCCAATTGCGCCCGCACCATGGCCGCCTGTGCCCTTAGTGGCGACGGTGCCGACGAACTTTTTGGCGGCTATGACCGCTACCGCGCCATTGCCATGCTGCAACGCTGGCGGCCAGCCATGAATCTGGCGGTCCGCGCACTGACCACACTTTCCCGGCGCGAGCGACTTTTTCGCCTGCGTTCCGCAGCCACTCATTCACACTGGCTGGATCAATACAGCCAGTTGATGGCCGTCTTTTCGCCGCGGAATGTGCGGCAACACTTTCCCGCCCTTCCGTGGAATGATGATGCCGTGGAATGGACGCAACCTTCGGGCCACGCAGTATCTCCTTTTCGCCGGGCCATGCGACTGGATCAGTCCCACTATCTGCCGGGCGATGTGTTTTGGAAAGTGGACAGCGCCTCCATGGCCTGTGCGCTGGAAGTGCGCAGCCCATTTTTGGACCATCGTGTGGTTCAAGCCGCCAACGCCCTGAATGATTCTGATATCCTTAATTGGCGGCGCGGCAAACTGGCTCTCCGTCAGGCCTTTGGCCACCTGCTTCCGCCGGAAGTCTGGCAACGCCGCAAGCATGGGTTCGCGGTGCCCATTGGCCAATGGTTTGCCGGCCCGCTCGCCGGCGTCTGGACGGATGTGGTCTGCCGGAACGATTCTCTTACCCGCCAGATAGCCGCGGCTGAGTTTCCCAGACAATTGCTGGCCGAGCATCAGGCTTTCACACGCGACCATACCCACCGTCTGTTTTCACTTTTCATGCTGGAACTATGGTACCGGCATTTTCGCCCCGGTATAGTTGACGGTTAATGTCTGTGCAAAAACAACTTTGGGTTTTACAGATATAAGAATCCATCCTTATTCGCGGGACTGGTTCAATGACAAGGTGGTTTGCTGAGGCGGACGGTACACTTTAATTCGCATCGAGCGGGCCACGGGATTACTCCCGTAGCTGCGTGGTGTAAACCCGCGGCTGGCTTGCAGATGAATCCGTAGAATGAAGTTGCA
>JAJYPG010000135.1 GCA_021795535.1 Planctomycetota bacterium | reverse complement strand
GTCGATCCTGCCAGGGATTTACATTTCCGTGGTAGTAGTTACACATAATGGAAAACACAAACGTGCGGTGCCCCACAAACAGATACCCGCTGATGGTTGATGCTCCGGTAATGTGGCCATCCTTGGCGCGTACATGCCGCCCCACAGGTGAACCCATGAACCGGTGGATCAACGTGCCGTGGCCGGGACGGCACAAGGTGTCAATAAACGCGCGGCCATCTGAACGGTAGGCCATTTTAGAAAGCACCGCGGTAAGGGCGACCGGTGCGATATGGTCAAAATGCGAAAGACCTGATCCATCCACCATGTGGACAAGCTGCGGCCCAACCCCCATTTTGCCCAGCCAGCTCATAATGGCGGCATCACCATTGGCCCAGCTTCCCGGCTGACCGGTGGCCAGATGCCCCAGGAGTTTGCACATACATTCGGCCATCAGGTTAATGCTGTCGGTATTCGCCCGATGCAGAATATCAAGAAGCGGTGTTTCGTATGTGGCCAGCAGGCGTGGCTGGCCACCAGTTGCGGCGCTGGCCGCCAGCGTGCCGCGTTTCACCACGCCGCTGATGGAGATGCCCTGATTCACCAGAGACTGGCGCAGGACATTGCCGGTAAAAAGTCCGGGATCGTATATGGTGGCCTGCATGGCATAGTCGCTGGTGGAACGCACCTGCCCGCGTAGATAAAAATGGTTGCTGCCGGGAGCACGCCACATCCAGCAGCTTTGCAGCGGCCCGCGATGCGCCTGAATGGTAACCGGTGTAAAGGGGCTTTCGGGTACCAGCTTTACACCGATGCCGCCATTGTTATAAACCACCGGAGTCCACTGAACACAGTTGAGGGAAAAATTCAGGCCGCCAACAGGGGCCTCATACCAATCCAGCCGCTGACCATCGCCTGGCCACTTGGGATTGCGGAAATGCTGATTGAAAATGGAATCATCGACTACAATATCATGGAAGTGCGTGTCGCGAAGGGCTTTCAAATGAGTGGCCCAATTATCAAAGGGCGTGGTTACTTTCCAGCCCGCCCGCTGACAGAGTACCGGGTCGCCCAGCGCCGGATCACCGCCTCCGACAATTACCAGATTGTCGCCGACCTGATACAGGCGGGTTTGAATCATCGCGCGGGAACCAAGGCGGTCGAAAATGGCCGAGGTGGTCAGCAGTTTTCCATTGCTGCCCGGCATAAGGGCAAGGCGTGGGTGAAAACTGTAAATCGGACTTGGCCCCCGTTTGGTAAGTTCAACAATATTGATGCCCACACTGGCACCGCGTAACTGCGGTGAGGCCAGCAGACCGGCAATTTGCCCCGCCAGGCTCCGCGCTGTGGCAGGTCCGGGTGCCAGCAGGCAAACGGAGGCGGCCGCAATGACCGCCATGCCGGTGCGCGCTGCGCCGCGCCCGAATTTAACAGAAGATAAAATTGAAAAAAGTCGTTTGCCTGGGTACATCCATGCACCTTTCAAAAAAAGTTATTGCCCGCGAAGTTCAAACCGACAGGATAAACCCGGCGATTCGCCTCTTTCTCTACCGAAGAGCCGGTATGCCGGTTCGCTTTTCATCGGAAAATCATTCCGAAATTTGGGGAAAAAATTTATTGCTCTGGCCGGCGTTGGATCAGTGTTCCACGGGAACGCCTATTTGCCGACCAATTTCTTCCAGTTTTTTCTTCAAATTTTCCGCAGTGTTGGCTTCCAGATTCAAACGCAACAGCGGCTCGGTGTTGCTTTTGCGAACATTGAACCACCAGGTGTCATATTCCACGGTAATACCATCAAGATAATCCACGTTGGCATCTTTATAACGCTGTGCCAGCGCGGCAATGGTGCCATCCTTATCCTGCACTTCAAAGTTTATTTCTCCGCTGCCGTGCCACCGCTGCAGGGGCTTAAGCACCTGACTGACTGGAAGATCATACCGTGAAAGCACCGAAACCATACAGGCAAAAGCGATCGCGCCGCTATCGGTGTTGAAGCTGTCGCGGAAATAAAAATGGCCGGAAAGCTCTCCCCCAAATACGCCTTTGCTGTCAGACAGGGCTTTTTTCATAAAGGCATGCCCCACGCGTTCGCGCCGCGCCACACCGCCGGCATTCTGAATTTCCTCTTTTACCACGCGGCTGGAGCGCAGGTCATAAACGATGGCGGCTCCGGGGTTTTTCTTCAGAAAATCGCGTGCCAGCAGCGCGGTGGCAATATCGCAGCGGATAATGCGCGCCTGTTCATCAACAAAAATACAACGGTCGGCGTCGCCATCAAAGCAGACCCCCAGATCGGCACCATTGGAAAGCACCGCCTCCTGCAATTGTCGCAGGTTGCCATCCACCAGTGGATTGGGTTCATGTTTGAATGTTCCGCTTATTTCCAGATTCAGGGGAATAATGTTCAGATTCGGCTGTCCCATGAAAATTTCCGGAATGAATTTGCCGCCCATGCCGTTGCTTGTGTCGGCCACAATTTTCAATGGCCGGGCGACTTTCAGGAATTTCAGAACATGGGCTTTGTAGGCGACACGCAGATCAAGCTGCTCAAGTTCGCCAATGTTGGACGAGGGGTTGCGGCGCATATTGGCGCACAAATGCTTTATTTCAAGAAGACCCGTGTTTTCGCCAATGGGCCGCGCGTTTAAGCCGCTAATCTTAAAACCGTTGTAATTGGCCGGATTGTGCGATGCCGTGGTTTGAATGCCTCCGCAGCAGCCCAAATGGTTGATGGCGAAGTAGATCATGGGGGTGTCAATCATGCCGATGTCAATGCAGCCCGTGCCGGTGGCACGAATTCCTTCAATAACCGCCGCGGCCATGGAGGGACTGCTGGTGCGCATGTCGCGGCCCACAATGACCATATTTTTACGCCGGTCGGCTTTGTCCAATCCGGTCAGATTCATACGCAGAAATTGGGCGGTGGCATTGCCGATTTTCCAGGCCAGTTCCTCATTCAATGGATCAGGATAGGTTCCGCGAATATCGTAGGCTTTGAAAACTTTGTCGTTCATGGGATACCTTCATCCAATTATAATCAGGCCTGTCCGGGGCAACAGCCGTATGGGTAACCGGCGTAACCGCCGCCACCGAACCGGAATTCCATCGCGGCCCTGTTGTTGCCATCATTCGCGTGTGGCATTCCACGCGGAACAAAAAGCCCGGCGAATCTGGAAAGCGCATATTATCGGAGAAAAGCAAATCAAGCCATATCCACGACGTGGCGCCGCTTCACAGATCAGGTGAACATCTCAAGGAATTGTTCTGAATAATGAAAGGGCGGAACAATCCCGTTTGGAGATCGCGGTTCCCTGTTAATGGTATAATATGGTGGCGGTCAATGGCGTTTGGCGCTGCGGATGATGGGCGTTAAAAAGTGAAGGTATTTCCATGTCTGAAAATAAAATCATCATTGCCGGCGGTTCCGGTTTTATTGGTCAGGCACTGGCCCGATATTATGCCGGTAAGGACTGGAAAGTGGTGATTCTTTCACGCCGTCCTGGCGCGTCGTCAGGTAATCAGCCGCAAAAGGCGGCACAGGCCGGCCAAATTATGGAATTACCATGGAATGCCGCCACGCCTGGACCATGGGCCATGGCATTGGAAAATGCGGCTCTGATGGTGAATTTGACTGGGAAGGGAATCAGTTGTCGGCATACGCCGGAGAATCGCAAGACTATTTTGGAAAGCCGCGTGAATTCCGTTGCGGCCATTACCGCGGCCATCAATCGGACCAGGCAACCACCGGCGGTATGGGTACAGGCCAGTGCGATTGGCTTTTATGGCAATTCAGGTGATGACGTCTGCACGGAAGAAACAGCCGCGGGTACGGATTTTCTCGCCGAGACCTGCGCGGCATGGGAAAACGCCCTGCACGCGGCCGCCACACCAGCCACGCGGCGCATTATTGTGCGGATTGGTCTGGTACTTGGTTCCCACGGCGGCCTGCTGGAGCCGCTGGCTAAAATAACGCGGCTGGGGCTGGGGGGAACTGTAGGCTCCGGCCAACAGTGGATGAGCTGGATTCATCTGGCGGATATTGTGGGCATCATTGAATGGCTTGCCCAAGAGCGGATGGCGCAGGGAATATTTAATGCCACCGCTCCGAATCCGATGCGCAACAAGGACTTCATGGCCGCACTCCGCAAGGCACTCCATCGCCCCTGGTCACCACCCGCACCGGCGTTTGCCGTGCGGCTTGGTTCGCGGCTAATGGGGACCCAGGGCGATCTTGCCCTGGCCGGTTGCCGCGCGATTCCACAGCGGCTTTTGCAGGCGGGTTTTTCCTTCAGCTTTGTCACTCTGCCGTCCGCATTGCGGGATTGTGTGGGGAAATGATATTTGACAAGCGTTGATCTGAGTTGAATTTCCATTTACGGCTGATTTTTTTGAGGAGTTTGGCCGCTCGGGACGCTTCTGAAACTGACCGCTAGACGATTCCAACTGTTGATGGTCACGATTGCCATAGTCAAATCAACCATTTCCTTTTCCGTGAAATGTTGCCGAACAAATTCATAAACCTCATCCGGGGCATGAGTGTCGGCAATGCGGGTTACGGTTTCCGTCCATTCCAGGGCGGCCCTTTCACGATCAGTAAAAAACGGTGTTTCACGCCATACGGAAAGTGCATACAGGCGTTGCTCGGTCTCGCCGGCGGCGCGGGCATATTTGGTGTGCATATCCAGGCAGAACGCACAGCGATTGATTTGTGAACTGCGTGTTTTGATAAGTTCAAGCAGCGATTTTTCAAGGCCGCAGTGTTTTACATAAGTTTCCAGACCACTCATCGCTTTATAGGCGTCAGGGGCGACGCTTACATAATTCAATCGACTTTCCACAGGCTGCTCCATAGGTTGGATACGCCGCAAATTCGATTGACTCAGCATTCTGAATTGCAGGCTTTTTGCACCGTCTGCACAGACGACGTTTCATTCACATATTTTATACTTCCTTCGCAATCGTTTCACAACTTCGCTTCTTCGCGCGAGAATCTTAAGGTCGGAATCGATCCTCCGAAAACCTGTTTCCTGCATGACATTTCTCCTATAATGTGCAGATATCGTAACGGACATCCATGTCCGGATGGGACGGTACCTTTGTTCTTTGCGCATTAATTTCCGCAGCGAAGGAACAGTGCAAGATTAACTTCGATGTTTATATTTAAGCCGGTCTCCTCAGGCGACCAGCCACGGGAGTTATCCCGTGGCCCACTCGACACGAATTAAAAATGTA
>JAJYPG010000134.1 GCA_021795535.1 Planctomycetota bacterium | reverse complement strand
CTTATTAGCATGCGCTGGCGTGAAAATCTTAATTTCCCGCGGCAGACGCACGCCTTCCATTGGCTCGATACCACTGAATGCAAGGTAGAGTACGTCCCGCAGCCCGGCCTGCTTTTTGACCTTGGCCCGCGGCTCGCCCGCGTTGCGGATTGAAATGACGACATACGCGGGCTTGATCCGTATGCCGGTTTCAATTTCTTCACGGCCGAAAACATGGATTTTCATAAATTTCCTTTCTCAAAATCTCCTTTGGTGCAGCCGCCGAGGCTGCACCGGTCAGGTTTCATATTACCCACTGACGCGGACAGTTATTGTCCTTGCCGCTGCCGCGCAATATATTTTTATATGCCTCAGCTATCATTATCCCGCTTATCAAGTATTTTTTGCCTGTAAGCTATGCGTTTCGTGAGAATCCATATTTGCAGATTAAGAATTATTAGCTGCAACGAGTAGATCGTTTGGATCCGCAGATGGCGGCCTTTCAGGATGCTTATCTGCAGCAGGAAAAATACTATCCGCACCCGGCTAATTAGTTTCCGCAACAACCAGTTACGCCGCGCTTCGGAACGCAGATGCAGAATCCGCCGACGAATCCGCCGGCGGATACTGCCAACCAACGCGACGACCCTGGCGGGCAAATCCTTGAATTGCAAATACTTCAACATGTTTGGCCACCTTTCAACCTGACATTTTTTCTGCGGTGCGCTCTCAACGCCCATTGGGATCGCGCGAGCCATAAACTCTGCGTTCTTCGCGCCTCCGCGGTGATTCATCACCTACGCCCGAAACCGAAGTTGCCGCTACGGCCCTGGCGTTTAGCCTTTCCTTCCTGCTCCAAGGCGGCAAGCAGGTCGTCATGCGTGAAGGCTTTCTCGCCATCGCCAAGGTAATACATTGCCTGCCGCACGGTATGAAAATCGCCGGGGGCAAGATCGGTGATTGCAGAAAGCCGGCGCCGGCCAGCGTCATCCAGCGGCTGCTTACAGATTTGGGCAAACATCCTTTCATAAAAAAGCAGTTTCCCCGCCGCATCCAGAAAATCGAATTCCAGCTTGAATGTAAAGCGCCGGATTGTGGCCGGGTCGAGCATTTCAACCGAATTGGTCGCACACACCAGCACGCCGGTAAAGGTTTCCATGGCGTGCAGCAATTCATTGACTTGCGTGACTTCCCAACTGCGTTCGGCGAACCGGCGCGAACGCAGCATCCCATCCGCTTCATCGATGAACAGAATGGCGTGATCAGCCTCGGCGGCGTGAAAGACCCGGCGGATTTTCTGCTCGGTGCCGCCGACATATTTATCCAAAAAATCGCAGGCCATGCAGGTCCGCACGGGGTAATCCAGTTCGCGGCCCATGAATTTTACGAATTCGGTTTTTCCCGTTCCCGGTGGTCCGGAAAGCAGCACGTTCAGCGGCGGAACTTCGGATTCATCGCGAGCGCTGGATTGCCGGCGGGCCTCCCAAAATTGACGGAATTGGCGCACGGCATCCAGTACGCGTTGCGGGGGAGTTTGGCTGCGCACATTCAACCCGGTCAACGCGTAATCGCCTGTGATTCGCGCGGCGTTGCCATCCGGGTCTATGCCCAGAAGTTCACAATGAGGGATCAGCAATTGCTCAAGAATATCTGCCGCCGGGCGACTTGGGGATGGTGATTGGCTCAGCAGACGGGAAAAGTTACGCAGGACAATATCCACACCGCCGGCGCTGACGCCAAAACGCCGCGCAAATCGTGCGATGGTGGATTCGTCGATGGCGGCTTGCAGCTGATAACGGTCGACAAGGTTTTTCCAGACCTCGCAGCGCTGCTGATGGGAAAGCGGATTGAAACGAATGGAATAATCAAAACGCCGGCGTGAGGACGGGTCCAGCGCTTCGGGGCCGGTATTGGTAATCCAGATGCAGGGTGTTTGTAGTTGATCGAGTATGGTATTGAGCGTGTCCTTGCCGCCGGTATTGGTTCGTTCACGGCCCAGCAACATCCTGGCCAGGCCGTTTCCACCACCCAGCATGTCATCAGCTTCATCAATTAAAATCATGCTGCGATCATGATTCACCTGGCTGTCGCAGATTCGCACTGCCGCAAAGCGGTCCGTTTCCTTGCTATCGCATTCCTCCGGAACCCGAATGCGGAAAAGGTCCAGCCCAAGCTCGGCTGCTAATGAGACGGCAAAGGATGTTTTACCGGCGCCCGGTTCGCCATAGAGAAGAATGTTAAGGCCACGGGCCGCATCGCAGCGCCGAATCAGTTCCTTGAGCAGTTCGCCATGCTGCGCGGCCAATTTACCGTGCATGGCCCATGGCAGCGCCGGCTCGGTATGCCGGGCGAAATACCTTGACGCCAGCGGCTCGTCGGTAAACCCCACGAGAAACGGCTCCAGTTCGGAATTGAAATCAAAGTCGGCATCAAGGCAGCCCAAGGTCAACAGCCGACTTGATTTATATAAAAATTTTCCGCCAACCGAAAGGGGCACGCCCAACGCCTGACACATGAGCCGGACGCACTCAAAGCGGCCTGCTGCGGGTCTGCCGCGGCTGATTTCTAACCATTCCCAGATATCAGCATGGCGAATGTAGGCCAACAGAAACAGATCGGCTTCGTGGTCACCAAGGCTGAAAACACGGATCATGTTCTGGAAACGCTGATGAAAGACGCTGTGAGCCGTGGCGGCGGCGGCCCGCTTTTCGGCCTCGGCGAGTTTTTTCTCCAACGCGGCCAGCAAGGCCTTTGTGAATGGCTGGCGGGTTCGCGGCTCATTCCAGCGTTCCATCAGCAAATTCAGCGGCGAGATTGCGCGGTCGGCAGCCAACTGCTTTTTTGTTAGTGCATCAAGATATCGCAGGTTGCCGCAGTTGCGAGCAAGCTTTATCGCAGGCCGATGCCCGATCACTTCAGTGATGAATTTAAAAAAAGCGCAGTTTTCGATTCGGTCATTTTCTTCGCGAAGGAAATTCAATGTGAACTTGAGCGTTTTAGCGACAAGAAACGGATCGTCACGCAGCCGGAAAAGCTCCATCGTTTTCTGCTTCTGCGGTACACTCATGATGTCTCCTTTCTCCAAAGCAACCGTCTGTTCAGCACACCTGAACGAATCACAAATATATATACCACCCCACGCGGACAGTTATTGTCCGGGGGGTGGGGGGGGCATTTTGGGAACTGCGGCTGGCAACCCACGCGTTAATTCGTGCATATATTGTGCGGAATGGTTTTGAAGTGATCACAACCCGCCTCAAATGACATCCCATGGCACCCGGAAACCGTGCAGAACAACCGCCGATGGCGCCAATCGCGGCGAATACATGGCGGCCAAAAGTGACAACCTGTATCAGGACGAGACAGATGATGATTTTCTCCACGAAGTTGTCAGAAAATATGTGTGCAGGCAAGATGCCCGCGGCACGTTGGGGCGTTGTAACGCAGGCATCTTGCCTGCTCTGGTTAAGGCCTGGGCCTGTCAGTACGCATCATCGTGCATTGTAATTGTGTTCTATCATCAATCCCGCCCTTTCCCTGGCAGTGTTTTCACTCGATGAAGGTATTGGCGGATAATGCTGCCAACCTCGCCGGCCATTTGTTTTAATTCACCGGGCTGCTGCACCAGCCGAATCAGCGTGTTATTTGCATGGGGACTTGGCAACAGAGTGGCAGCACGCCAGCCTTCATCCCGATTCATCTGGCTATCCAGAATTTTCCGGATCGCATCGCCCATATCGCCGGGTAAAGTCTGACTGATACATATTTCATCGCCCAGTTGGTTGCACCATATTGTCGCGATCACTTTGGATTGATGCTTGGCGGTGGTCTTGGCCTTGATGGTTATTGGAAAGAACATGATCCAGCCGTTGAAATCTATTTCGCCCAGGATCAGGCCGCTGGTTGCCAAAGCGCGGCGTAACGCGGACCAGTACCGGTTCAGGTATTTCTGTCGAATGGATTCAGCCGCCCGCTGCAGGTCAGACAGATGCTCCATGATGGCAGGATTTTCCATTAACAGTTTTTGAACCGATTGCATGCAGGTAACCTCCCAGGAAAATTGTTCTTTCTTCATTTCGGCATGAAAGTCTTTACAGTTACTCTTTTGGCGATCTTTTCGGGCCTTAAACGCCGCAATCTGTTGTGCCACAGGTTTCAGGTGTCGTGCCAGTTGGGCCGAATGCACGGTATCTCCCGCGGAGGGAACCGGCAGACGGCTTAAGTACAGTAAAACAGCCGGATCGGCCGGACCATGGTTCTGCCAATTGTGATACAAAGCCGCCGGACAGCCAACGGGACAGGGAAGCCAAAGCGGGTCCGGGTGGGACACCGTCTTGATAGCCTTGCGGCAATGGCTGCAGATATAAAGGTCCAAAACGTTCATATCGCCCGCCAAAACAGAACTTCCTTCGGTAGACCCGAACATTCAACAGGAATATATGTACCACCAACAGGAATATATGTACCACCCGACGCGGACAGTTATTGTCCGGACGTTAACAGTCCGTTGTCGCAGCTACAATTACGGTTTAACGGGGGGCCAGGGGACCGGCAAAGGCGCTTGCGGGCGGCTGCAAGGAGTCATCGGCGAAACCATCGTCGCGTTCACTGTGGATAAACCCCGATTATTTTCCGTGCCCTCCATCGTTCTATTCTGTACTACCAACGATCAACTTGGTGTTATTTTAACAAGAAGTTATGCCTCGATTATGGAATTGATTCTGAACGACGAGAACGCATTTTATGAATGTTCTGGGGACGAAGGCCTCGCTCGACATGGGGAGCGACGATGTCGGGCGAGACGCCCGACCCTCAGATTTGGGGCGACAGTTCAAGCCGGAGCGATCGTCTGATCGCAGGGGCCAACCTTTCCGTTTTGGTTGCGGCTCCGCCACGCTGTGCAAATCTGTGAATTATCTGCTGGATACCAATGCCTGCATAGCCATTCTCAATGGTCGCCCCATTGCGGTTCGTGAAAAGGTGACATGGGCGATTGGCCGGAAGAACACAATATATGTTTCGACCGTGGTAGCATTTGAATTATGGTATGGCGTGGCCAAAAGCGCTCGACGCCCAGCCAATGAAGACCGCCTTGAAGCTTTTTTCCCGGCCCTGTCGAGCTTTTGCCGTTTGACGCGGACGATGCTCGGTCCGCAGGCGTAATTCGGTCGCTGCTGGAAAATCAGGGGCGGCCCATCGAGGCCTATGACCTGCTGATTGCCGGACAGGCATTGCGCCGAGAGATCACCGTTATAACC
>JAJYPG010000133.1 GCA_021795535.1 Planctomycetota bacterium | reverse complement strand
AAATAATCGCAGTAAAAAAGTTAATTGGCAATTCCGCACGGCGGACGCCCGAATCAAACTCCGTCGATTATACCCGGTCATTCAAATGGAGTGAGGCACTAGCTCGCTGAATCGTTGGATGATTGTAGGCTTCCAAGACCGACATATCGTGAAGGCTGGCATACTCGGCGACATTCTGATAGACCAGACAACGCGCGACCTTGGCATTAGAGTTCAAAACCAAAGACCGCCAGAGGAAATAACAGGGCCAATCATGCAACGGCTGGCCGACCGGGGTATCCTCACTTAGACCCGCGGTTTTCCAGTATTGCTGAAGCGTGGGATTAAATTCCATGCCGCGCAGCGGGGCAAAGCGGATGAATACCCCAAGTTTGCGAGCCAGACGTTTTGCCGCAGGAACCTCATGAACATTATGCCCGTGAACCAGAAATTGCCATTCCAGAATTGTACGGGAGCCGATTTTACGTTTCTCTTCAGCGATACGCGTGAGGCCTTCGATAGCTTCTTCCCAGATGCCATCAACGCGATACATTCCATAGGTGGCCTGGCTCATGCCATCAATGGCACAGACCAGATGATCCAGCCCGCAACGGACAACTTCGCGGGCAATATGGGGTTTTATCAGAGTGCAATTGGTACTTACCAGTGTAAAGATACGGCGACTATGCGTCTTTTCAATAATCTGCCTGGTCAAAGGCCAATCCAGCATTGGCTCGCCTTGTCCAAAAATCTGGCACTGGAAAAGATAATCACCCACTTCATCAAGGATTCGGTCATAAAGTTCGAGTGTCAGCCTGCCGGCGCTGTTTTTGCGGGCGTCCGGGAATATCTGCCGATCACAGAACGGGCATGCCAGATTGCAGTAATACAGGGGTTCCAGAAACAGGATATAGGGTGCAGATTTGACATCTGCGATCCGTCGCCGGTAGGCATATTCCGTGCGCAGGGCATTGGCAATCTTGCGCGGTGTGGAATATCGCAGAACAGATCGGCCATACACTTGCCACGCCCGACCAGGATTACGAAAATTCAAAAGCCCCATAGAATCACTCCACTTTCTTTGCGATCAGGTCATGCTGTCGGCAGCACATTTTCCGGTGAGCGGAAAGCGTTCGTTCAAATACATTCGGCGGCATCAAACAAGCCCCACACTGGATCGCAGGCTTCAGCCTTTTACATCTTTATTCGTAAGACTGATGCAATTGGCCACATTCCGCGAGTATCACTATAGGCATTTTGGATTTAAAAGCCAATCGTTTTTTTTGTGGCAGATGGGTACTTGGATCGCATTACCCAGCGTGGCTGATTCTACCCCCAGATCAGGTTGTGCTGTTTTACAATCAGATGGCAGCGTTTGGCCAGGGCATACATGGCATCGAGTTTAAGCCAAAGAAAGACGCCTCTTTGAGGCTCCACATTGCACATTTTCCCACATCCTCCCGGGGTTATCTGATTAAACAATGTGCCAAACAGTCGTATAGGTTGGGTCAGAAACAAAAGACAGCCCAGCAAAAAAAACGGAGACTGGAGGAAAATTCCCGTCAAAGTGCGAAGGTTGGGTTAAAATTATGATGTGACAAAGCACTACAATAATGGCTGTCACATTTCGCGTCCCCCGGTAGTACGGACGAGACGATGCAGGCGAGACGCCTGCGTTACAGACGGGCCGGATAAATTGGGGAATTCGCGGTTACAAAGTGGTTGAGTTTACTTTTCTGTCTGGCAATGGCAGACGCCTCCACTTGCCACGCCACCCGAGCAGGATAACAAGGCTTTATCAGCTTGCCCCAAAATAGATGAAAAACGGGGAAGTTAAGAAACCCGACGGTCTTTACCGCTATCACGATGACCACCAGATATTACTGCTGGTGATGACGAGCCTTCCACTTGGCATGACGCTTTTTGCTGCCGATCTTACGGCGACGACGCGGCTTGGGCATGGCATATCTCCTCTGGGCTACTGGCACTATCAACGGCCTGAACTTCAGGCAAGCCAAGTAGCTTAGAGCTTTTCCACGGCCGCGTCAAACCGTGACCGGCGCCGGGACCACTGGGGTCTGCTAATTTTTATCGGGATTTGCCAAACTGCTTGCAGAATGGATCTTTGTGCTTAACAGTGGATACCCGCTTGCCGACCTGAAGCGGCTGAGGACAGCCGCGCTCCCAGGGGGGTTCCTGTAGGAAAGCTGGAGCTTATGGGGTTCCCGACAAAAACGGGCACACCCGACCACCGCAGGCGCGACACTTTTTGCGGACCATAAATTCTTCGCGAAGAATCAGTACCCAAGGCTATATCTCGGAAATGAGGAGACGATGTCGACGGTTGGATGCCGCACCCGATGAATCAGGGTGATGCATCGACCATAATTTCCGCAAAAAATTCCGGTTCAGAAGGGGTGGCCGACGATCACAATTTTTATTCGCTTTTCAATTACTTACCAGCGCTCTAGAATAAGTTTTGGCAACTGAATGCCGAAAGGATTGCATGCATGGGATACTATGATAAAAATTTAATGGCAGCGCGACACCAGCGTGCAAGAGGGTACAAAGAGAAGCCATCAACGTAGCCGATGTACTATGGTTTTACTTGAATTTAGCATTAAGTCTGATAATGATGAAACAAAATTCCCCATTTACCAATGTAAGTTCAGCGTCGCCCATACTTTCGCCGATATATAATGGTTATCTACCCGCAGGAGGAAGCGTTTTTCCATCTTCTGATCGCTGCAACTAAAAAAATTGCGGTCTTCAACCGGGAAGAACAGGGCGCCGAGAGCGGAAAAAGCGAAAAAATATTAAGGTTTATTGGCTCTGGCGGCATTATTATTGCCGGATACAGAATGCCTGCAAGATTGGAAAAGCGGACTAAAAACCAACGTAAATCAGGAAAGAACTTTCATGTTCCAGCACGAATCACCCAACAAATTTTTACCAGCGTCAGCCGCTCACGAAGCTGCGACCGAAAAACCACCTGTAGAGGGAAGGAATCAGCATGGTCGGAATTGACCCATTCCCATGGTTTCTCAATAAAGATGTCACACTGCATTTCGGCGGTCGGGACACGGTAATGCACATTCGGGCTTCGGAATGGAATGACTACTGGCGTCCGCTTCTTACCCGACTGATGGAACGGCAAACCCTGCATAAGAAACGCCTGATGGTAGCGGTGGTGGGTCCGCCGGGTTCGGGCAAGTCTTTTTTTGCGGCTCAGGTTGCATGGATGGCGGACAAGGGCTTTATTCCCGGAAGTAATGCCATTGCGTTGCCGATGGACGGCTTTCATTACCCCGGCCATGTGCTGAATCAGAAAACCCTGCTTCTGCGCAATGGCGAGCGAATTCCGATGAAGAACTGCAAGGGTGCCCCGGAAACGATTGATGTAGAGGCGCTGCATGCGACACTTGAACGCATTCGTCTCGGGAATGAGAAACTGGTCTGGCCGGACTACGACCGCAAATTACATGATGTCGTTCCCAACGGTATTCGCATTTCATCAACCCACAATTTAATTCTGGTGGAAGGGAACTATCTGCTGGTGAAGGTACCACCATACAAGGGAATTTCGGATATTTTTGATCTGCGTATTTATGTGGAAGCCCCCGGACCAACTATTGTCACCAATTTGATGAACAGACATATTGAAGGGGGGAAAACGGTGGAACAAGCCAAGGATTGGGTTCGACGTATAGACCTGCCCAACGCGCGACTTGTGGAAGGAACCCGCTCCAGCGCAGACGTTGTGGTGCGGCGCGACCGGTCTGACCTGCTTTCCGCGGTAACCTGGCAGGAAGCGGCAATTCCGGCGGAGAATGTCGCCAAACAGACTTAAACCATACAATCTCTAACTGTTTACCTGTCGGCAAGGCAACCCGAAAGGGTCGGCGTGCGACAGATTTTGCGTTATCGGAGTTTTTTATGAAATTCACCAAAATGCACGGTATAGGAAACGATTACGTTTATGTCGATGCCTTTGCCCATATCATCAGTGA
The DNA here is from genome assembly GCA_021795535.1 of Planctomycetota bacterium. The sequence goes on along the minus strand of JAJYPG010000133.1, from coordinate 1,280 downwards.
ACCGGAAAAGCTGGCGGTGGCCATTGCTGACCGGCATTTTGGCGTGGGAGGCGATGGCCTGATTCTAATTTGCCCCCCCACTCCGGAGGCCCAGCGTCTCGGCGCCCATGTGCGTATGCGCATGTTTAATGCCGATGGCAGCGAATCTGAAATGTGCGGCAACGGCGTGCGCTGTGTGGCGAAATATGCGTGGGACCACCATCTTTCGCCCGCCAATCCCATGCGTGTGGAAACAGGCAGTGGCGTGCTGACGCTGGATTTATGGATGCAGCACGGCAAGGTAAATCAGGTAACGGTGAACATGGGCCAGCCTATTTTGGAACCGGCACGTATTCCCGTCATGATTACCGGCCTGGACAAAATTGTGAATTATCCGGCGATTGCCACACTGGGGTTGGACAAAACCGCCGCGGGAACCGATTGGATTAAACTTTCAGGGCTGGAAGATCAGATGACGTGCGTAAGCATGGGCAATCCGCATGTGGTGCTTTATTGCCGCCATGTGGATAAAATTCCTCTGGAAATTATCGGGCCAATGGTGGAAAGAAATCCGCTTTTTCCCCGCCGGGTCAATATTCATTTTGTCCAGGTTCACTCACCGGACGAAGTTACCATGCGCACTTGGGAACGCGGCAGCGGCATCACTCTGGCCTGCGGAACCGGTGCCGCGGCAGTGGCGGTGGCCGGCGTTTTGACCAAAAAATCAAATCGCATTGTGCTGATGAATCTGCCGGGCGGACGACTGGCGCTCAAGTGGAGTCAGGCGGATGAGTGTGTTTACATGACCGGACCGGCAACCGAGGTTTTCACCGGCGATTGGCCGGACTGACCTATTGGCGTTCGCCAGGGAGAAAACATTGAGCAAAGTGTTCAATGATAAACCCCAAACGACCGATAAGAGGGGAACGATTATGGAGGAGCCGGGCAAGGCGCGGCGAGAGATTTCCCGTATAATATCTTCGGCTATGGAACGAGGAGGTCTTTAGGACCTCAAGAAGTCCTGGAGGAGATTTTTTCAGGGTCTTACAGGAGCATTCATGGCTACCATTCATCGTTTTGTTGTTGTTCCCGCCATTCCGGAAAAACTGGAACCCCTTAATGAGCTGGCTGGAAATGTCTGGTCTTTATGGAATTATGAAGCCGTAAATCTGTTCAACCGCCTGGACCCGGACTTGTGGGAAAACACCAACCATAACCCGGTGCGCCTGCTTAACCTGGTGGGACAGGACAAACTCAAGGCGGCGGCGGAAGATGAAGGGTTCCTCTCGCATCTTACCCGC
>JAJYPG010000132.1 GCA_021795535.1 Planctomycetota bacterium | reverse complement strand
AAACGCCGAATCGGCGGTTCATCTTCAATGACCAGAATCAACGCACCTGCTGCCACCATGGATGCTATCAGAGCAGCGAAAGGCTGATTCGTCAACCAAACGCGGCTCGGATAATTCAATGGTTTGTCAAAGACCGTGTTGACAGTGCGCTGCGAGACGCGCGGCGTTACATGCAGACCGGCAATACTATTTGCTATTACCTGAAACTACAGTTGTTGAGTATGCCCGCTTTTATCGGGAACCACGTCAGCCCGGTAATCCCATGCGGGCGTGGCCTAAATATGGCCATAGTTTTCGGCTTATCCGGTCGTCCCGGGTGACAAACTATCCCGGATCAAGTCCGTGGCCGGGCTTATTGATAAACAGAATGTAATAGGTCACGGGAATAACAAAGAGTGTAAAGACCGTGGATGCCAATAAGCCAAATATCAATGCCCAGGCCAGACCGGAAAAAATCGGATCGGACAAAATTGGAATCGACGAGAGCATGGCGGCGGCGGCGGTCAGCAGAATGGGCCGCATGCGCACCACCACAGATTCCAAAATCGCATCATAAAGCGATTGGCCGTTGGCCAGGGATCGATGGATAAAGTCGATGAGAATAATGGCATTGCGAGTCACAATGCCGGCCAGAGCAATCATGCCGATCATGGCGGTAGCGGTGAAGAAGACCATATCCCGATATCCGCCAACATTATGCGCGGTCAGCATATTCAAAATCCAGAATCCGGGCATTACGCCGGGGATGGTCAGCGGTATGGCCAGCATGATTATCAAGGGCAACAGGAATGACCCGGTCTGGGCAATTAGCAGCACATAAATGCCGATCATCGCCGCTCCAAAAGCCAGGCCCAGATCACGGAAAACGTTGATGGTGATTCGCCACTCACCTTCACCGGCAAAATTAACGTGCAGACCGGGCGGCAGTTGCCAGGCAATTCCCGATCCATCATGGAAGAACGAACGATCGGCCAGCGGACGGGGTTTGACTTCGTGAATCCAGCCGTTGCCGATATGCGTCATGCCGGCGATGGCGGGTGTTAAGCCGTCGGGAAGGCGATCCGCTTGCGTGTCGAGAATGGCATTGACTGGCGGGCGTCCGGCGGTGTCGGCGTAAACGTATACAACGCGGCGCAAATCTTTATGGTAAATGGCTTCGCCGGCAGATTCGCGTTTCCAATGGCCCAGTTCCGCCAGTGGCACAAGCACACCGTTGGAGCCGCGGACAAAAATTCTGGATAAATCCGTCCGGCTGGATCGCCGGGATATGGGCAATCGGAGGATGATGTTCAGCGGTTGGCGCTGGCGCGGGGCGTGAATTGTCCCGGCAATTTTTCCGCCCAGAGCCAGAGCGAGCGTTTGAGAAATGTCATCGGTGGTAACGCCACTGAGCGCCGCTTTGCGTTTATCGGTAATAAACACCATTTGCTTCTGCGGAGCCTGCACGCTGTCATCGACATCCACAACATCCGGCTCGAGCAGCAGGCGATGGCGCAGGGTACGAGCGGCCAATTGCATCTGAAGGTAGCTGGTGGTGGGAGAGCCATGAATTTCGCCGACGATGGTATCGAGTACCGGCGGCCCGGGCGGCGCTTCAACAATTGCAATACGCACAGCATATTTGCGGGCGATGGCGGTAAGGCTGTTGCGGATGCGCAGAGCTATTTCATGGGTTTGCATGGATCTTTGTTGTTTGCCGGCAAGATCAACGGCAATCTGCGCATCATTGGGTTGATTGCGGATGAAATAATGTCGCACGAGTCCATTAAAATCCATGGGTTCGGGTACGCCCACATAGCTTGTTATGTCCACGACTTCATGTAATCGCTCCAGGCGATTTACAAGTGCTCGCGTGGCGGCATCGGTGGCCTGTAGGGTGGTACCGCGCGGGGCATGGACAACAATTAATAGATTGCTCTGGTCACTGAATGGCAGCATTTTCAAAGGCACCAGTCGCAATGCGGGTAGGGCCACAGCTGCGGCGGTAATACCCGCGACGGCCAGAAGAAATCCCCATCGTACGGGCCGATATTTGAGCATGGAACCCAGCAGCAGTGAAAACACTTTATAGCGCCGGGTGCGCTGGATGACAGGAACAACGTGCGGATCAGCCAATTCTTCGCGGGCTGTGAATTCCGTTTCACGATGCTTGTTTTTCAGCATGTGATAGGCCATCCACGGCGTGATGGTAAACGCCACGAGCATGGACATGAGCATGGCCACGGGCACGTTAAACGCCATGGGGCGCATGTAAGGCCCCATCATGCCGGTGATAAAAAACATGGGGATAAATGACAGTATCACCGCCAGCGTGGCGACAATCAGCGGACCGAGCACTTCTGAAATCGCCTTGAGCGCAATGAGTCGTGTGGCTTTGCCTTCCAGAGCAAAATGGCGACTGATGTTTTCCACATCCACAATGGGGTCATCGACCAGCAAACCCAATGAAAGAATCAGTGCGAAGAGCGTGACACGATTAATCGTAAAACCCAGCATGAGGTTGCATGCCAGCGTCAGCCCGAATACCACGGGAATGGCCACCGCCACCACAAGGGATTCACGCCACCCCAGACCAATGGTCAGGAGGATAATGACGATGACAATGGCCACCAGCAGCCCTTCCACCAGATTGTTAACCTTGGCATTGGCCGACAGGCCGCTGTTGCGGGTAATAATCATGTTAATGTCCGATGGAAGCATCACAGGGGCAAGCTTCCGGGCGCGTTGAATAATGTCCGCCGCTACCGTTACCGCATTGCTGCCGGCTTTTTTGGCGATTGCGACGGTAACGGCGGGGGAAGCGGCATGTACGCTGCGCACAGGATGTCCGGCCAGGACAGTGCCGGGAAAATCAGGGGATTCATGAACATCTGCGGCCGGCCCCCAATTATGCCAGACATAAGAATCAACTTCCGCCGGGCCATCGACGATTTTTGCGACATTGCTTAAATACACGGGCTGCTGATGCCAAACGGATACCACGAGGTGCCCCAATTGCCGGGCATTGGCAAAGGCCGTGCCGGCGAGCACATGAATTTCATTGTTGTTGCGCTGATAACTTCCGGCGGTTCTGGTGACATCCGCCGCCTGAATATCACGATCAATTTCCATGGGCGTGATGTTGTAGGCTCGCATTTTCGAGGGACTCAGGTACGCATAGACCACGCGCGGTCGTCCACCGATGACATACGCGCGTGACACGTTCGGTGCCGCCGCGAGGCGGGCGGAGAGTTCTTCCGCCGTTTGCCGCAGGGCCACAGCGGTGGACGTTTTGCTGGTCAGTGTGAGGGTGACAATCGGCACATCATTGATGGTTTCGGGTTTGATGACCCAGCCGGTGACGCCGGCGGGCACGCGATTGAGATGCTGCTTAATTTTGCGAAACACCTTCACCACGCTGCGTTCGACACCCTGGCCGACAAAAAATCGGGCGGTGACCATGGATTGATCACGCTGGCTGGTGGAATAGACATACTCAACGCCATGAATCTGATAGAGGAGTTTTTCCAACGGTGTTGTAACGAGTTGTTCCACGCTTTTGGCGCTGTGGCCGGGAAAGGCCACATAAATATCAACCATGGGCACGATAATTTGCGGGTCTTTTTCACGCGGCGTAATCAGCAGCGACGCAGCGCCCAAAAGCACCGCTAAAAGTATCAGCACCAATGAAAGTTTGGAGTGCAGGAAAATATTGACCACGCGCTCGATGAGGCTGCGTTCGCCGGCGCTGGCGTCTGATGGGTTGCTCATGGACGCTGGCCCTCCGGGGCGGTGGCATTACTGATGTGCGATTGGGAATTTGGAACTTGAGTTTCACGGGACGCAAGGACCAAGCGCTGGCCGGCCACAACGCCGGAGAGAATTTCACGCATGGAGCCAATATGCCGCCCCGGTTGCACCGTTTGACGCACCAATTGCCCATGGACAACCAACGTCACGAGATCCAGTTGGCCAATATGCTCAATGGCGCCCTGCGGCACCACCAGCACTTTATGCGAGCCGGTGGGAATAATCAGATTGCCATACATGCCCGGCCAGACACCGGCGGGAAATTTGGCGGCGGCCTTCACGATAAAACTGCGGCTTTGAGCATTGACACGCGGCACAATCTGCCGGATGCGAGCCTGAACGGTGGCGTGCAAAGCCTCCAACCGCACCGACATTTTCTCCCCCAGATGCAGATCCGACGCCAGAGATTCTCTCACCACCGCGGAGAGTTGGAGTTTACGCGGATCATAAAGCTTCGCCAGCATCTGACCGGGCATAACAGTATCGCCCACGCTCACATATTTTTGCATCACGATACCATTGATCGTCGAGCGGATCGTCGCATAGCCGAGTACCGCGTGTGCCGCCTGCATTTCCGCCAGCGCATGGGCCAGATTCGCCTGATCCGAAGCGACCGCGGTATTTGCAACATCCATGGTGGCGGTTGTGACATCGCCGGTGGCAAGCAGTGATTTATCCCGCTTCTGATCAATAATTGCCTGGCGCAATTGAGCCTTGGCCAACAATACCGCAGCGGCCGTCTGCGCCAGTTGCGCCTTGAGCTGCGCAGAGTCCAGACGCACGAGCACCTGCCCTTTTTGCACCTTGGCTCCAGCGGTTAAGCGGCTGAAAACAATGCGCCCGACAATGCGCGGCGTCAGTATCACCGGCGCGATCGGGCTGATGGTGCCCACCGCGCTGAGATTCTCCGAAATGCTTTGAACTGCCGCAGTTGCCGTGGCACCTTTGAACGGCTTGCCAGTTTTCACGGGGAGAGAACCGGGAGTAATTTTGGCTTTCAAAGCACCGGTGCTCCAAAGCATCAGTGCAATGACCAGCACGATGGCCAGAAGCACCCCCGCGATTCGCCCGGAAATACGAGCAATATTTTTCAATTGGAGCCGGCGCTTCGCCATGATCCACGCTCCTGTTTTAAAACTCTAACAACCCCAGAGGCAACATCGGTTGCGATCTTAAGCCTGATGCGTTGGCTTAAGACCGCATTGTCCCAGAATTTTCTCGGCCGGGCAAAAACCCGTAAAGGCGGATTGTATCAGGTTCAAGCCGACAAACGCTGCCAGAACCAACCACCACTGGTTAACCCATACGGCCAGGGCCACGCTGATAAGCACCATCGTGCCAGCTACGATTCGCACACCACGTTCAACATTCATGGAACACCTCAATAAAATTCAGCACACAAACAAATTGCCGCTGCACCAATTACCCACATGCCCCGAATATTCTATGCCAGCAAGAATGTTCAGGGCGCAGGGAGCGCTGCCGCC
>JAJYPG010000131.1 GCA_021795535.1 Planctomycetota bacterium | reverse complement strand
GCTCGTCGGCAAGGCGATAAAAGATCGAAGAACGAAGGTTTTTCTGGCCACCAAATTTGGCAACGTGCGCGGGCCTAAGGGGGAATTTCTCCGTGTCTGCGGTACGCCGGAATATGTCAAGCAAGCTTGTGATGCCAGCCTGCGGCGACTCGGAGTGGATCACATCGATCTGTATTACCAGCACCGCGTGGACACCGGTACACCCATTGAAGATACGCTTGGAGCCATGGCGGAATTGGTGCAAGCCGGCAAGGTAAAATATCTTGGCTTATCCGAAGCGGGCGGCGAAACCATTCGCCGGGCTGCGAAAGTTCATAAAATCTCCGCCCTGCAAAGCGAGTATTCCCTCTGGACGCGCGATCCGGAAGATGGCGTACTGGATGTGTGCCGAGAACTGGGAATCGCCTTTATCGCATACAGCCCCTTGGGCCGCGGATTTTTAACCGGCCAGATAAAAAAGCCCGAAGATCTGGCGGCCAATGACAACCGGCGAAATCACCCGCGCTTTCAAGGCGAGAATTTTCAGAAAAACCTGGAGATCGTTAAACGCGTTAATGACCTTGCGCGGGAAAAAAACTGCACGCCAAGTCAGCTCGCTCTGGCGTGGGTGCTTTCCCGCGGAAGCGATGTTATACCGATTCCCGGAACCCGCCGGAGCAAATATCTGCATGAAAATCTTGGTGCCTTGAATGTGACACTTACCGCCAATGATGTCAGCCGCATCAACGCTGCCGCCCCCAAAGGCTCAACCGCCGGCCTGCGATACCCGGCACCAATGATGGAACGGCTTGGCAAGTAGCCCGAAAGCCGGTGCAACTGTGCCGCGTCATGCGGTCCAAGGACAATCAAAATCGTCAATTCTTTTCCGTAACCCGAAAGAATTCCCGATCGCGAACAGTGCCGGGGCGTTGAGCGTAGGGTAAAATGCCGATTGGGAATCACGGCTTGACTCAATGGGTAAGCCGGACCTGGTGTTGTCGGCGGATGAAAATAGCGTTACAGTTTGTTCAAGTATGGAACAGTTGCGGTGTGTTGATGATTAAAAAATTGATTGGTTTTCTCGCGACGCTGGCTCTGATGGCTGCGGGCGTTAGCCGCACGGCAACGGCAGATACCTTTGAATCGCTGGGCAAGCCACCGCCGGGATGTATGTTTGAAAATCAACTCAGGCCCGGCATGGTGGGATATGGCCTGACCGTGATGCACGGGGCGGACATTCAGAAATTTCATGTCAAAATTATTGACGTGGTTAAAGCCTTCGGCCCGGATATGAACGTGATTCTCGTTCGTTGCTGGGGGTTGGGTTTGCGACACTCCGGCATTATTGAGGGAATGAGCGGATCGCCGGTCTACATCGATGGCAAACTCATCGGAGCGATTGCCTATGGTTGGCACTATTCCAAAGACCCCATCGGCGGTGTGCAGCCGATTCGGCAGATGCTGCAAATTCCACTGCCCAAGGCCAATAAAAAAATGGCGTGGCAGGGCGGTGGAGGTTCAATAACGTGGATGGAACAGTCCGCCGAGACGCACGAACTCCTCGGTTGGTCGGCAATCGTTCAACATCTTTATGGCAGCAGGACTGTTAAAAAACGTTCGATGTTGCGATTGGCGACACAAGCCGCCATTAAATTGCAACCTCTATCTTCACCTCTGATGGTTGGCGGTGGATCGGGCAGTGTCGTACGTTATTTGCGAAGCGCCTTTGGGGGCACCGGCATGGTTCCGCTGGCGGCGGGTGCTGCGGGCAACGGTGGCAAAGGGCAGTTAGGGGGCTTGGCCATGACGCCCGCCGCAGCAATGGATTTGCGTCCCGGTGCCGCCATCGCGGTGCCCCTGCTCAATGGCGACATGGACATGTCCGCCATTGGCACCGTAACGGATGTGGTAAATGGACATGTCTATGCCTTTGGCCACCGCTTCTTCGCGCAAGGTCGATCCACATTGCCCATCGCCGGTGCCTACATTTACACCATTCTCCCGGATGTAGAAGCATCCTTTAAACTTGGTACAAGCTTTACCCGGCAGGGACGCCTGATCATGGATCAGGCGACGGGGATTGTGGGCCAACTTGGCATGTCGGCCCCGTTCGCGCCGGTCACAATGACCATTGAATATCACAATCCATCATGGCAAAAGACCTTTCACTATAATTTGTTTCTCGATCCGCGCACCAGTATGCAGTCGTTGGGTGCCGCTCTGGTTGGCACGATGACCGCCAAACGAAAAGTGGTGGCGAAAACCGGTAATTACACCGTGCATATCACCGGACATATTCATTTCGCCGGGGCCGATCTGCCGGTGAACGATTATTACACCACCGGCTTTTTTGATCCCAATAATGTATTGATGCCCGCGGCTTTACTGATGAATAATCCATTCAAAGATTTGAAACTCAAGGGTGTGAATTTGCATATTTCCGCCAGACCGGCGAGTCGCGCTGCGGTCATCACCTCGGCAGTTGTGAGGCGGATGACCGTGCCACCCGGCGGCGTGATTCGTGTACGCGTGACAGTCAAGCCGTTCCGCAGGCCGGAACATTATGTCTATCTTCACATACCGGTTCCCGCCAACACCCCGGATGGGAATTACAATTTGGTTGTAGGGTCTTCCAATTCCGTTATTCAACAGGAAATGACTTATTTTCCGCAGCGTTTTTCGCCCGGAAGTATTGATGATTTAATCGCCGATATTAAACATCTCACGGCTTATCGGGATAATGACATATACGCCCGCCTGGTGCTGAATATGCACGGTGTGGATCAGCAACAGCTCGCCATGCCCAATCTGCCGTTAAGCCGTGTCGCGATCATGGCGGAGAATCCGCCGGCCAATTTGTATCCGCTGTTTAATTCAGTGCGGGAAGTTGTCCCAGCCGGCGCAATTGTCGAGCAGGGGGGGCAACAGTTTACAATCAAAGTAAGCCGCCACGCTGATCGGCGTTTTGTAAAACTTACACCGGCACCCGGATTTCCGGGGCTGCCGGGGCCAATGGGGCCACCACCGGGATAATCACGGAATTGCGCAATCGCTGGCCATCGCGGCAACGGTGCGCTGCGGGCAAAGTCAGTTGAAGATGTCTGGCAAGTAACTGGAGATTTCATGTTTCGTAACGCCAAGCTTGGATTAAAAAAACTTCTGCTCCCTGTCCTGCTGGGCCTGTTGGCCGGATCGCCCAGCGCCTTTGCGGTGCATCCACAAAGCTGGAAATTTACCGATGAGGCGGCATACGCCTCTGGTCACTTTCACGGGGTTGTCGTTAATAACTACGGCGATCTGGCGTTAAGCAGGCACTTGAAAACATTGCTGCCAAAGACCGGTTTTGATTTTATCAATGCCATTGCCGTATCTTCCCATGGAGAAATCTGGTTCGGCACAAGCCCCAGGGGTAAAGTGTACCGAATCGTCAACGGCAAACCGGTCGTGGCGTATACGCCACCCAAAACGTCGGATCAGATTTTGTCGCTGGCGTTTGAGAAAAATGGAAAGCTTCTCGTGGCCGCGTGCGGCAGCAAAGCCGAACTCGTGGAATTAACCATCGGTGCCGGCGGAAAAGTCGCCGCGAGAACAATATTTCAAAATTCCGCCGTCAAATATATCTGGTCTATTTTGCCGCTTTCAGATGGCTCAATGATTCTTGCAACCGGCCCCAACGGCGAGGTGTGGAGCATCAGCCCCGCTGGAAAAGCAAAGATGTTGCTGAAAACCGGGATGCATAATGTCACCAGCATGGCCATCGCTCAGGATGGTTCGATTTTGGCCGGCACCGATGGGCCGGGGCTCGTGATTCGGATAAATCCGAAAACCGGCAAATCCTATGTTTTAATGTCCGCCAACCATGCGGAAATTTCCGCCTTGGCGGTGGATGGTGATGGGGATATTTTCGCCGCAACTGCGTCACCGCATCGGGCGAAGCTTGATGGCGGAGTCTTTACTCCGGTTCTGCACCCGAATGGTCGTCCTGTAGCGGTTGGGGCCGGCATTCAGATGCCCGGAAAAAAGGGAAAACCTGGTAAAAAAGCGCATGGTGACGCGGCCCCCGCAAAGCCTGCCGCTGAACCGACGCGCATACCCGGTCCGTTTCCTTCCGCGGACAGCGATGATTCCGCCTCTACCGCACCTGCCGTAAAAAGCAATGTGGTTTATCAGATCAGCTCCAGCGGGCGCGTTCGTGTGTTGCTCAAGGTGCCAGATATGGTGCTGTCCATGCTGTATGCCAAGCACCACCTGATTCTTGGACTTGGTGGTCACGGGCGGCTGCTGTCCTATGATCCCTTCACGCAAACTGAAACCTTGCTGGAGCGCCTTAAGCAATCAGACCTGCTTAGTCTCGCGGAAACACGCAATAATCGCTTGCTGATCGGTACGGCTAATCAGGGGCAAATCTACCAGCTCACATCCAAGACCCAACTTACCGGAAATTATGTCAGCAAAGTGCTGGACGCCAAACTTCCTGCCAATTGGGGTGCTGCGCATATTGACGCCAAAGTGCCCGCAGGCGCGGCAGTTGATATTCAAACCCGCAGTGGCAACGTGCGGGATGTGAAGACCTCCGCAAGATTCTGGAGCCGCTGGTCATCGTTGATGCCGGCCAACAGTTACCGAAAAATTTCCAGCCCTCCGGCACGATTTCTGCAATTCCGCCTGGTTCTCAAACGCGGTGGCAAGGGGGCATCCCCGGTAATCCGTTCCACGCGCATCAGCTACCAGCAGATCAACGTTCCGCCGGTGCTTAGCAGCGTGCAAACCAAATACCAGAGCAAACCGGTGCACGCCGTGCTGGTAAAATGGAAGGCCAATGATCCTGATGGTGATACCCTGCAATACACGGTGCAATACCAGCAGAAAGGAATTCCTGTCTGGATTCGCATTGCCAAAGATATTTCCGCGCATCATTATCTCTGGCACCTCACCGGTATTCCGGATGGCTATTATCGAGTAAAGGTTATTGCTTCTGATGCTCCGGACAATACTCCGGCCACCACGCAAAGCGTAGCTAGAGAATCCAGCCGCATCTTGGTGGATAACACCGCTCCCGCGATTGCCGGTCTGAAATGGCACCAGACCGCCGATGGACACATCGTAGTCACCGGCGTGGCGTCTGATAAACTTTCACCAATCACGGCGGTGAGCATTCAGATAGATTCTTCAAAGAACTGGCGTCCGGCGGCAGCTTCTGCTATTATCTTTGATTCTCCGCTGGAAGGTTTCCACGGTAGAACAGGTGTGCTGACCAGCGGACCGCATCGAATTGTGGTAAAAGCTGTTGATGCCGCCGGAAACGAGGCCTACGCATC
>JAJYPG010000130.1 GCA_021795535.1 Planctomycetota bacterium | reverse complement strand
TAACATTCACTGGTTGAAGCAATAAACATACGAGCTTTACAGCGTTCCGCCAGTTCCAGCAGGGTAACGGTAGCCATGGCATTAACCTTCAGGGTAATAACCTGATGCTTGACATACCCCACCGGACTGGCCGGGCTGGCCAGATGCCAAATCCGATTGTAATGGCCGGAGGCAACCGACGAGGGCAAGCCAGTGGCAAGGTCATGTTCAATAAGTCTGAAACGGGAATTGTTTTCCAGGCCGTGCAGATTTTCCCGCGCTCCGGTAATCAGTGAGTCAACACCTGTAACATCATGCCCGAGTTCAACCAACGCCTCGGCAAGGTGCGATCCTAAAAAACCGGCGGCACCGGTTAAAAGCACCTTCATTGGTTCGGTACGGCAACTGGCGGGAATTTCCAATTTCATGCTCGGCTTTCCTTCAACAGTATTGTCATCGGCCCGATCAGTCATGCGCCATGACTTTCCTGATCAGGCCTGTCAGCAATCAAGCGAGGGCATTTTAAGGGCAACGGGCACTTGCCGCCATGGCCGAAAACGCGGCCACGGTTGCCCGATGTCAGGAGATTCTTAACATACCGCCATTTCAAGCGGTTATGAAGTAATCCAAAGCGCTGGCGCACCGTGACAGTTGTCCGCGTCAAGTCGCAACCGCGCCCGCTTTTGACGCAAATACTGAAGTCCATGTTAACGTTTTTTGTACATTCAGTAAGGTACATTGCGAAGCTTGCCGCATGTGCGATGAACCTGAAACCATTGCGGAACTTGAGGCGGCATTGGAACGCTTTGAGGCTCCGGATGAAGCAGAAGCTTTCAGGTTATTTAATCCGGGAATTGACGATCAGCCCCACGACTCGGGAGTCGTGATAATCGATCTTCCGGCGCGCCTGGTGGCATATGAATCGACATATTCCTCCATGGGACCAGAAGGGCGGGTTTCCTATCATGACGGCCACTGCGCTACAGAATTGTCCGTCAGCTTTCACGTCTCGGATGATTGGAAGTTTATCCACCACACGGATGGATGGCAATCGCTGGCTGCAAAGCGCCGAGGTACACCCGACGGCGAATTTGGCGGCCACACGCCCCGCCGCATCATCCACAATGAGCGAGCGCGATTGCCGGAGGGCGTCAGCGGCCAGGAAGCGATGATTGACTGCGATTGTCCATTGTGCCAGATGCAGTCAGAAATGCCCGGACCGGTGTTCTGGTGCCTCGACGGAGCCAATATGGATGAAGATTTTGCATTTTCATTTCATCGCACATATGAGGAATGGGCAGAAGAACAGCGTCGTTGGGAAGAATATACATCTCGGTCCATACCCACCAAGGCAGGCGAACAAGGCGGAGTTGAACGATTAAATCCCGGGCCAGATAAAATCTTGTTTGATGAAGATACTGCAGACACATCCGGCTTGTTTGCGCCGGTTGATCCTGCGGAGTCTTCGACGGTTATCACACTTTTCAAAATCGCAGCACCTCTGGCGGAGCTGATTGCTGAGCTAAAACAGCCGCCTGAGAACAGGCCAGTAATCGACCGTTTAAACCGGGATTTTGGAAACTTGCGGGATGTGGTGGTATCCACATCAAGCGATCAGACCGCTGCACTATTGGAACCGGTGATCAACCGTTTCCTTGAATCGCTATCGGATCTCCGCTGTGCACGGCCCGACCTGGATACCCTGATTGCGTCTGTGTGCAATGGCATTCGGCAATTCCCGGCTGGGGAAGATTGCAAATAATGCGCGTTTTTGCCGCGCTGCGTGAACGATTGCTTTACACATTACTTCGGCAGGCATATCTGATGACAAGGCAGAGAATCTTGATCGTCTATTTCTGCGGAATCGGTTCAGTTTCAGGGCCATCCGCGATCAGCGTTCCCGGAGGACTGATTATTCCCGTATCTTGGCCCGGTAATAAAACCGGAAGGGTGGGCCGCAGTCGCCGTTGAGGTAAAAATCAGTCCAGCTTCCATTCTGCCGGATGTTATCCGCCCATTTGAAGTGAATTTCATTGGGCATAAAGCCGGCAATGCCCAGAGCGGTGCGGGGGATCGCCATTTGCATTTCATTACCCTTGATGCGGATTGTCGCCTGACCAACCGGATGCCAATGGTATTTTCCGTCGACATTTTGTTCTATAACCGATGTATGTGCCGTAACCAAGCGCCGATCAATGACATAATTGTAACCCATCCAATGCGGGTCATGTGCTTCGTGGGGAATATGCAAAAACAGCAACATCCATGATTTTTCCCGCCAGGACGTCAGTGGTTTTCGGGTTTTGACCCAGAAATAAATATTCTTGAGATCATAAGTAAATTTACTGGCGACAATATCATTGCGGCCCGAGTTATTTACGTAGCGTATGCTTCCCCAGCCCGGTGAATTGCGATGCACCGCCAGCCCGATATTGTTGGCAAACAGTGGCCCGATGTTTTTCCATTGCGCAAATGAGCCATCGATAGCAATCTTGGCGGGATGGACAAACGGCAGCGGATGGACCCCCTTATAACGACGGATATAAGAGATCATCTGATAATAATAATCATCACCGAACCCGCCATAGAGGCCGCCCTTCGCATTCCGCATGGGTTCCGCATCACGGCTGAATTCCGGGCTGTATTCGTCAACAAAAATGGGGTAGCCCTTATTGACCCAATGACCGGCGAAATATTGCCGGTCAGGTTCCGGCCAGCAACCGGCAGTCCATTCATTCCATCCGGTGATAAACACAAACTGCGGGTTGACTTTCAGCACATGCTGCCACTGTTGAGAAAAACAGACTCCGCGGCTCGGATGCTCAGCGTCCGGGGCGGGTTCAAGGGCATTAACGGAGCTTCGCCCGGTGGTGCTGTTGGCCCAACCGGCGATGGAAACCGGCATTTCTTCAGGGATTTGCCGATTGATATGCCAGGAGTAAAGCCAGGCGTCCGTACGAGCAGCACCGGCCTGTGTCGGAGTATTATCCCAGCCCCATTTATTTTTACCGCCCGTCCAGGCCCAGCAATAACGCAGTGTAAAAAAATGCTTGATGACGGCAGGCAGCGTATGCATATTGCCGTGAATGAGCATCAGCGGTTTGCCATCCCAATAAAACCAGAGTTTCTTGGCCACGCCGGTTTTATAGATGTTTCTATAATCGGTATTCCACGCGTGATTGCCGGCAAAGCAGGCAAAATCCGGGACCGGGTTGCCCAGAGCTTTCATGTGCAGCCAGGTTTTAAACAGCGATTTCTGAACCCTATTGAAATACGTTGGCCCATTGGTGTTGTCGAAAATCACGGTGTTGATTCCCGCATCGCCCAGCAGAGCGGCGTGTTCACGCAGCACAAACGGATCAGAGCTGATGTAAAAACCGAACAGCGGCTGGCCCCACCAGTGCTGAGAATGGAGCGGACCAATGATCGCGTTGGGATTCTTCGCCAAAATCGCGGCATTATTCAGAATCGGATGGCCCGGCTCATTATTGGCGGTGAAATAAGCCGGATCCGGGAGATAGGCCCCGGCAGACATTTTACGCACCGGAATTCAGGTAAACAAAAGGCTTCATCATTCCGCATCCGGTGGAAAGCCCAATATGTGTTTCGAACATTTATGTACAAATAAACTCAGGCCATCCGCCCCGCCTCAGCGGCATGACTTCATTCGTATTGCTGCAATGCCTATATAGAGATCCCCCCTGCTAATTGGTCACGCCGCGAGTCAATTATTCAAACATTTTCATCTGATGCCGTTCGAGACCAAATTTGCTGACGGTATTATCCACGGGAATAGGATATCGTCCAGACCAGCAGGCGGTGCAATAATGTGTTTCCGGCTGCCCCAGGCAGGACAACATGCCATCCAGAGATAAATAATGCAGCGAATCAACCTCAATGAAATCGCGGATTTGTTCCACGGTTCGACCATTGGCGATTAATTCCGTTGGGGTGGGGAAGTCGATGCCGTAGAAACAAGGGTGGCGAATGGGCGGGCAGCTTACACGCATGTGAATTTCTTTTGCTCCAGCCCGCCGCAGCGCCAAAATCTTACCGCGCGTGGTCGTGCCGCGGACAATTGAATCTTCCACCACCACAATGCGTTTGCCCCGCACAACTTCAGGAATCACAATGAGTTTCATCTGCACAGCTAAATCGCGCATTTGCTGGGATGGCTGAATAAATGACCGGCCGACGTACCTGTTAGGCACAATGCCCTCTTCAAATGCAATACCGCTTTGCTTGCTGTAACCAAGTGCCGCCGAGCGTCCGCTGTCAGGAATTGGTATGACGATATCCGCTTCCACCGGCGCTTCAATGGCGAGTTGCCGGCCCATCTTCTGGCGTACAGTTAATACCGTATCACCAAAAATAGTGCTTGACGGGCTGGCAAAATAAACGTGTTCAAACGCGCAGTGCGCGGGCGTTTCGGGCGTTTCGATAAAGTAACGGCTGGTCAGATGGGTACCGCCGATGTCGATGGTGATAATTTCACCGGGGTGAACTTCGCGAATAAAAGTTGCCTGAATGCTGGCCAGAGCGCAGGTTTCTGAGGCCACGCAATAAAAACCGTCGCGGGTTTTACCAATGACCAGCGGGCGGAAGCCCCATGGATCGCGGCACGCTTCAATACGATCCTTAAACAGAAACAGAAAACTAAATGCCCCCTGCAAATGCCGCAGCACATGCGCCAACGGATCGCTTTTTTCCTGATGCGTCGGCTTGGCCAGCATGTGAATGACTATTTCCGTATCACTGGTGGAATAAAAAATATGGCCATATTTCTGGTATTCCGCCCGCAGGCGCGTGGCGTTAATTAAATTTCCGTTATGCGCCACGGCCACCTGACCTTCACTGTATTCTTCCAGCAGCGGCTGGGCGTTGCATTTGCGGTTCGAGCCGGCGGTGGAATATCGTACATGGCCAATGGCTGCAATCCCGTTGAGATCGCGCAGGACGCCTTTGTTAAATACATCCGCAACCAGCCCCAGGCCGGTGTGGGCTGTGATATTCTGGCCATCGGTGGTGGCAATACCGGCAGATTCCTGTCCGCGATGTTGCAGGGCATATAGCCCATAGTAGCAGCGCTCCACGGCATCATGCGGCCCAGCCACGCCAAATACGCCACACTTTTCTTTTTTCTCATAATCGCCGAGCACTTGTTGCAGACCATCAAGAGGTGATGGCTGCTGGTTAAGGCACCGTAGAGACACAGACGCTGGCAAAGTTTTTTCAAGACGCTCTGGGGAATCCGACTCAATACCGCTCATGAGGGGAGTCTCCAACTACCGGGTACAACCATCGCTACGTGCGATGTAGATTTAATTATACACGTTCAGAC
>JAJYPG010000129.1:3927-5323 GCA_021795535.1 Planctomycetota bacterium | reverse complement strand
GGCCTGGCGCAATTTTTGGTCTGCTGGGTGGCCGAATGGGTGATAAATTTGGACACAAAAGAATTGCCCTGACCGGTAATCTGCTTATTCCACTGCTTTCACTTTCCGGACTGGCAACCGGGCCGATTGCCGCCGTGGCACTATTTTGCGGCGGCTGGTGGGCCAGAAATTTTCGTTCACCGTCGCGCCGCAGCATGATGGTGGAAGCCGTTTCCGCAGAAAACCGGACGAAAGCCTTTGGCTTTCTGCACGCATTGGATATTGGGGGAGGATTCCTGGCGGCACTTGGTACCATGCTTTTGCTTCTGGCGGCCATCAAAATAAAATATATTTTTCTGCTGACAATTATTCCCCTGCTTATGTCCAGCGTCTGGCTGATGTTTTCGCGCATGGGCCGCCATCCCGCGCTGGAGACTACCTCCGGATACGCAGCCTCCGCGGCTCCCGTGGTCATGTCCAAACAACACCGATCACTTTATCGGCGTCTGCTGATTGCTACGGCACTATATGGCTTCAGTTCCTTCAGCTTTGGCTTTCCCATTCTTACCGTGGACCAGTCCACGCACAGCCGCCCGCTGGCGGTGCTTTCCTACGTTGTGTTCTTTGGGGTATCTGCGGCGACGGGATTGATCATCGGACGAGTCAGTAAAAAACGCAGTGTTACCGCCCTGGCCCTTGGTGGCTACCTGACCGGCGGACTGGGATGTATTGGCATGGCTTTGGTTTGGGGCACCGGTGCCAATGAAATTCTGTATTACCCGGTGGTGGCGTTAATGGGGCTGGCCCTGGGCGTTATCGAAACCATGGAACCAGCCATTATTTCACGCATAATACCCAAAGGAAGCACCGGCGGAGGCATGGGAGCTTTAACGGCCATGCGCAGCATCGGGCTGTTTGCCGCCAACCTGGTCATGGGTTTAATTTATCAGGTCGGGGCATCATGGACTTATGCGTATGCTTATGCATCGCTACTGGCGATTCTGGCGGCGGGTGTGGCGTTAAGTGTGCGGACGGCGGAATCCACCGCTGCCGGAGAATAGGAATTATTCAGTTGTTCAGGCAGGAAAACAGACACCAACTATTACACGGATAAATCTTTATGCCCTACAAGGCTGACAATCCAGGGAATGATCCCCCTGAAAATTCCCACGACAATTCCCAAGAGGATCCCATGAATTGGCCAGAAGATGACCCGGAAGATAACGCCGAGGAACCATTGGCAAAACCCGTTGTCGGTGCCAAAGGACGCATGGTGCCGCTGGCCCATTCCGGCCCGCTACCATGGGTGCAACTGCGTAATGCGGTGTATGGAACATCGGTCTTCCGCAAAATGATCGGGCGTGTCGCCAGTGGCGTGCGTGCCGGAGACCTCGTTAGCGTGTATGACCGCGACGGC
>JAJYPG010000129.1:0-3917 GCA_021795535.1 Planctomycetota bacterium | reverse complement strand
ACGGCGTCGCGTTTGGCACGGCACTTTACAACAGCCAATCGCCCGTTGGCCTTCGCATGGTGGAATTTGGCGATGCCGCGGTGGATGAAACATTTCTGGAAACGCGGCTGGAAAAGGCCATCCGATTTCGCCGCGAAACACTTAAGCTTGATGCCACAACCAATGCGTACCGCATTACCCATGCGGAAGGCGACGGCCTGCCGGGCCTGATTATTGACCGGCTGGGCGACGTTGCGGTGGTGGAACTGTTTTCCCTCGCCATGCACCGCAGACGCCAGCGTATTGAACAATCTCTGCTTGTTCTGCTGGGCGTGCCGCGTGTTATTTTCCGGGCCGATAGTGGCGTGCAGGCGACCGAAGGCTTTTTCATGCAAGACCGTCAGAATGACGGTCCCCACTCCAGTGGCATTATTACAGAAAATAACCTCCGATTTCAGGTTGATTTAACCAGCGGCCACAAGACTGGTTTTTTCTGCGATCAACGCGATAATCGCCGGCGGCTTACCGCATTCACTGCGGATGCGAATGTACTGGATGTATGCTGCTACAGCGGCGGCTTTGGCATTTATGCTGCGGCTTTGGGCCATGCCGCTCATGTAACTGCGGTTGATCTGGATGAAAATGCCGTGGCGCTGGCCCGGCGTAATGCGAACTTAAATAAAATTCCGCAGTCCCGCTTTGCAACCGTTCACGCAGACAGTTTTCCGTATCTGCGGCAAATGAAACAAAATGGCCGCTGGTTTGATGTAACAATTCTGGACCCCCCAAAGTTGATTCCGCAACGGGCTGATTTTGTGGATGGCCGGCAAGCCTATTTTGATTTGAATAAATTGGCCATGGGCGTGGTGAAACCAGGAGGCCTGCTGGTGACCTGTTCATGCAGCGGGCTATTGGATATTACGGAATTTCTAAACGTGGTAAAAGGTGCGGCCCGTAGTGCCCAGCGGCGAGTGCAGATAGTACGGATAACCGGGCCGGGGTCGGACCACCCAGTCATGACCGACTTTCTGGAGGGGTTGTATTTGAAATGTATCTGGTGTCGAATCTGGTAAATTGGCAATAATAATTCATATATAATATTAACGATCTTCGTGATAAATCGCCGTCGTTTAATGTGTGGCGGAAAACCCTCACGCCATTGATTCGGTGGTGAAACGAGATTTGGCGGAAATGGTAAGCGGCATTTTCTTGTATTCAGCGGCTTGTTCCGGCGTAATTCGATGCTGCCGCCGCTCGAATGTTCCGGGCTGTACCGGGCGTAAGTCCGGTGAATTGGGGCCGTCGTGTCGGGCAAGCACCTGATAATATTGATTGCGTTGGGCGGGAATCCAGCCACTGTCGCGAATGAGACGGCAGATAATATCCTCAGAAAGTTTGTATGTGGTGCCCGCACTGCTGACAACGTTCTCTTCCATCATCACGCTACCCATGTCATTGGCACCAAAGAAAAGAGCCAGTTGGCCAATCTTCGGCCCCATGGTTACCCAACTGCTCTGGAGATTGGCTATGTTGTCCAGGTAAAGCCGGGCGAGAGCCAGCATGCGCAGATATTCATTGGCGTCCGCGAGGCGAACGGTACGCCCATCGTCAAATTCAAAAGGAATGCCAGCATCAGGATTCCACTTCCGCTTGCGATCCAGCGGAGTATTGTCGGGCTGATAGGTCCAATGGATGAATGCGGTGTAATTGGCCGGTGCGTTGGCCAAAGCCCAGTCCTGGCGGTGGCGGATGCGGCTGAGGTGATCAAGCCGATCGTCTATGGTTTCAATATGCCCGATCAGCATGGTGGCGCTGGTAGACAGGCCCAGTTTATGGGCTTCAGCCATGACATCCAGCCAGGCATTGCCAGTGCATTTTCCGGGGCCGATGCGCGAACGAATGCGATCAGAAAAGATTTCCCCCCCACCGCCGGGAACGGTGGCCAGTCCACAGTCCTTGAAGCGACGCAAAATTTCCGCCACCGGCAGGTTGAAAAAGCGGGAAAATTCCACAAATTCCGGTGGACTGAAGGCATGAATATGAACCTGGGGAAACTTTTCACGAATGCCGCGCAATAGATTCTCATAATAGGTAATCGGCAGGTCTGGATTCATACCCCCCTGCATCAGAATTTGTGTGCCGCCAATAGCCACCAGTTCGGCTATCTTTTCATAAATAGCTTCATAAGGTAGGGTGTAGGCATCCGCAGCCTTGGGATCATTCCTCTTAAATGCACAAAATGTGCAGCGGGCTGTACAGATATTGGTGTAATTGATATTGCGGTCTATAACAAATGTCCGATAATCTTCCGGATGAAGTCGCTGGGTCACGCCAAAAGCCCAGCGGCCCAGATCGGTCAGATCAGCCTGATGATAAAGCTCAAGAAATTGTGCATCGGTAAGCCGAGCGTGCCCGGCGACAACGGCATTTATATCAAAGCTGGGCCGATACCGTTCGCCCATGGGCCTGGGAGCCGGGATGAGCGCGGCGGTATCTATCAGCATTGGAGAGAGGTTGGACAGTTGTGTCATGACTGGTTAATCCTTTGCTTTCACAAATATTTGAACATTTGCAAGCTTACCAACATCATAGTAGCCGCCCAAGGCCTCTTGCAAGCGCTGCGTAGCGCGTATACTAAAGGGATATAGGAGATGCCGCAAAAATGCGGATGGCTGGCGAGTCACACAAAGATTCGTTTAAGCGTACCCGACGCCCAGTACCGGCCTGATGCGATTGCCGGTGGTTTGGGTAACCAACTTAAAATGTATATTTTTTCGGAGCGGAACATTATGTCGATGGAGTCCAATGCAAATCAAAGCGGATATTTGCAGAGTAATTCTTCAACCTTGCCCAGGCGTAAAAAACGCTGGCCACTGGTGGTTGGCGGGATAATTCTGCTGCTGATTTTACTGGTGCTGGCATTACCGAGCTTGCTATGCACCGGGCCTGGCGTGGCAATAATGGAATCGCAAATTAATGGTCGCATACAGGGAAAAATAGCCATTAACCAGCTTTCGCTGGGATGGTTCAGCCCGGTGAGCGTTTATGGCTTAAGCGTGCGCGATTCAGCGGGCAATATCATACTCTCGGATGTGAATCTGCAAACGCATCTTAGCTTGCTTCATCTGGCAACGAACTGGAAAAATCTGGGAATTATTAAACTGACAATTCAAAACGCCAGGATCAGCCGAGGTGCAAATGGATTTAATATAGCGAGGGCTTTTGCCGGCCGGTCCACTTTAACCTCTACTCCAATCACACAGACCAAACCTGCGGCATCAGTAGCCGCTAAAACCACGGCGGGCGGCACGCAACTTCCCGCCATCAAGCTGCAATTTTCGGCAACCATCGCCCATCTGACCTTCAAGTCCCCCACCGCACCGGCTCTGCAAGCCAGCAACGTTAGTGTTCATCTGAAATTAAACCTGCAGACGGCAAACAAACCGGTGATTCTGGCTTTTTCCTCACTGGTTGGTGTGGCGAATCAGGCTTCCGCCAAAGTAGCCGCCAACGCCACACTGGCGATGTTCGCCAACCGACAGATGCGTCCGCTGTCTGATATTTCCGGGCAGAGCAATATATCCATTTCGCAACTGGACCTTGCCGCAATGCAGCCCGTGCTTGATTCATTGGGGCTGCGGATCAAACCCCTTGGCGAACTGAATATGAATCTGGCTTATGCATCCATTGCCTCGGCGAAAAAGGTGCGTGGCAATATATCCATCAACCATTGCGTTATTTCAGGCGAAGCGATGAAGGACGACAGTGCCCATCTCGGTCAGGTACGACTGCCCATTTTTATTACCTGGAGCAACAACGCCTTCAAGATTCAGCAACTGGCTCTGACCACAGAACTAGGCAGTGCCTCGATTACAGGCGGCGGTGGAATTGCGGCCATTTTTCCCACTACCCATATTGCCTCTACCGGGGGTGGAACC
>JAJYPG010000128.1 GCA_021795535.1 Planctomycetota bacterium | reverse complement strand
GAATAGAAATCTTTTAGGCCTGTGGCAATTGCGGCAAGGGACGAAGCACGCCGTTGAGAATATCGTGTGCGTCTACCCATTGGGGAAACGGCGGTATGTCATCACCTGGTCCGCCTACAAACCCACCGCGCCCGGTGCCAAGGCCGAACTGAAGGGAAACTTTACCGCTACGTTCATCGGCAGTTTAACGAATATCCATGGCCGGCTCTGGCTTAGCTGCCGTTCCCTGGACCCGCATTTCATTTACTCTCCATCCATGGAGGCATGGTGGGCCAAACACTCGCCTGCGGGTCAGCCTGCGGACTACAGCTCCGCACTAAAAAAGGCAGGGTTGGCTGCGGCGCGAGCCACCGGGATGGCACGAATTTTTTACCTGGTGGAGTTGAGAAACATCAAGCCAAACCGGCTTGCGGTTTACCCTTTGTTGGTACCCGTCGCCGACAAGGGGCAAAGCACCCTTAAAAGGATGGCTGCAGGCACCTTTGTGCCTGCGGACATCCTTCGCAGTCGGAAAAACCTCATCGCATTTCTTGATTCACACACCTTGCCGCACCTGTTGCCTAAACAGCCGTTGATATTTGAGCGACTAT
Organism: Planctomycetota bacterium; assembly: GCA_021795535.1. The sequence continues at coordinate 4,741 of JAJYPG010000128.1, read as the reverse complement.
CCGCGTCGCGGGCGAATGCCTACATGCCTTCACAGTAGGGTAGCGGGAGCTGTAACGATATAGTTCCGCCCGCTTGAGGAACAACGCTTGAGGAATAACGAAAAATCTTGTCATCATGTTACCGTCGGAGAATTTCTGCTATTATAGTTTTTCGTCGCTTAAGCCATGGTCGGGCCCGATGCACGGGTCGACTGTGAACCTGGTCAGGTCCGGAAGGAAGCAGCCATAAGCATGCCCGGTCCGGTGCCGTCGGTAGCCCGACCTTGGCTTAAGCGCCCAACTCTACTGGTTCCAGATTTTGCCAATGGTCAAAGCCGATCCTGCGTGAATGCGTACGGTAAATTTCCCGCAATTTTTCCACCAGCGAAGACAGAAGAACAGGTCTATTCGCAATGCCCTACCGGTAATTCGTGAACTGAACGGGAATTTCCGGTGGATTGGCGCGCAGATCGGCAATTACAGCCTGCAGGTCGTCCTTCTTTGCCGCACTGACGCGCAGTGTGTCACCCTGAATGGATGGATTGACCTTCAGTCCCAGGTCCTTGATGCGTTTTTGCAGGGCCTTGGCGGTATCGCGATCTATGCCGCTTTTGAGTTTAATTTTCTGACGCAGTGTGGAATGGGTGGCCGGTTCAATTTTCAGGCGGTCCAGACAACGCGGGTCCACGCCTCGTTTGGTCATTTTGGAGACCAGCACTTGCAGCACGGCTTCAAGTTGTGGTTCATTGTCCGCGGTGATGGCGAGAATTTTTTCCTTTTTGTCCAATTCGCCAATGCCCGCGGAGGTGCCGCGGAAGTCAAAACGGGTGGCCATTTCACGCTGGGCCTGCATGAGAGCGTTGTCCAGTTCCGGGAAATTTATTTCATTAACGATATCAAACGAAGGGTCGGAAGCCATGGTCAATCCTTTTCATCCAATTTCACTTTTCCAGTTGCTGCCAGGTGCCATCTTTACCAGTCTGTTCGTTGCCGCGTTGCCGATCGCCGCCTTTGGCGTACAAATCGGTATAACGAACCGATCAGGACAGCCAGCACAAACATCCAGATGATGATGAGCAGAATATTTTTGGTCCAGCCGGGATGGTCCGGGACCATCATTTTCCGCCACTGTGCGGCGGAATTTGCCGCGCTGGCCAATAATGCGTTCATGCAATCACCTTGTTAAGGGGATAACTGATAAGCCCGGTGGCACCAGCGCGTTTGAGTCGCGGCACGAGTTCGCGTTCCAGCTTTTCCTCCACAATCACTTCCACGGCAACCCATGCCCCATCAGCCAGGGAGGAAATGGTGGGGGATTTTTCTGCGGGCAAAATAGCCAGAACAGAATCGAGTTTTTCTCGCGGGGCATTAAGTTTAAGACCAACCTTTTCGCGGGCGTTTATTGCCCCTTGTAAAAGGAGTGCGATATTTTCGATTTTTTCGCGTTTGAAAGGTTCTTTCCAGGCGGCATGATTGGCGATAAGCCGTGTGGTGCTGGTCAACAGGGTATCAATTATGCGCAGGTTGTTGGCGCGGATGGACGAACCCGTCTCGGTAATATCCACAATGGCGTCAAGCAGACGGGCCTTAACCTCTGTGGCTCCCCAGCTGAATTCGACTTTGATGGGAATGTTTCGCGACTGAAAATATTCGCGCGTTACGTTCACCAGTTCAGTGGCGATAACGCCGTTTTTAAGTTCCTCCGGCCTGGTGACGGAAGATTCCTGCGGAACAGCCAACACCCAGCGGGCCGGTTTGCTGGTGGCCTTGGAATAAACCAGTTCGGCCACCTCATGCACATTGGAACCGTTTTCGCGAATCCAATCGGAACCGGTCAGGCCCACATCAATGACATTTTCCTCCACATAGCGTGACATTTCCTGAGCGCGAAACAGCACCACTTCTATGGCGGGGTCATCTATGGCTGGGAAATAACTGCGGTCATTTACACTGATGCGCCAGCCGGCCTTGGCGAAAAGGTCGATGGTGGCGGATTCAAGAGATCCTTTGGGAATGCCCAATCGCAATATATCGGAAGAGGGTTTTAACATGATAGCTCCAATATAAATAAAAGGTGCCTCCGCACCAGTATTCCATTCTTTCGGACGGCTTTTGCAACAGATTGGTTTCGCGCGACGGATAATGGCCGGAAATCGCAAAACCGGCTGCGGACATTATTTCTTTCCTTTGCCCCTGCCCGAATCTTTGGCAGGCTTGCTGGCGGCATGTTTTTCCACGTGCTTTTCCGGGTGTTTATGTGGATTTTTTTCTGGATGTTTGTGACCAGCGTCTTTAGCTGGCGCGTCAGGTTTATCAGCGGATTTTTTAGGTGCCGCCACTGCAGCGGGTGTCGCCGCAATTGCCGCCGCAGCGGCTGGTATTGGTATTAGTTTTACCGGCGCAGGCCAGACACGCGGCGTGAATGCTTCAAGTTCCCTGCGTGCGCCATGGTGGAAGTCAGCCATTTCATCACTGCGCAAAACCTTCTCCAGTGTCTGCTGTAAATCCAGCACGGTGGTTTCCGGCGATACCGCCTCTTTGCTCATCATCCAAAGCAGTAACTTGGTATCCACTGGAACCGCGTGAACATCAGCCGAATCAAACGCAACGGCTGCCTCAACATACGGATTGATCCCGTAGAGGGTCTGAAGGTACTTGCGAACCTCCGCTTTTTTCATGTGCTTGAGACACTCCAGACTCATCTGGTGTTCACGGTCATAAATGGATTGCAGGGTGCGTCGCAAGGCGGCGCAGCGGGAATCGGCAAACGGGTAACGAGTGCCAATCATTGAAATCATTTCCATTACCGACGTCACCCGCAGATCGTTAAAATCCACCATAGCCGCGATGAGTTTGGCGGCTGCGGCGTGGCCGCGCGCCGGCTCGGTGTCATATTCCATGAACGCCTCCACCAGGCGCGGAAGTGGTTCAGGTCGGGGCTGACTGGCCGCGGTTTTCGCCGGGGCATGACGCACCAGACGCGTGGCGAGTTTCTTCAGAACGTCAATTTTAATTCCGACTTTATTCATTATGAACCTTTCGGCTTAAACTTGCGGCTGCCAGCCGCGGATGCGTCATGCGGCGCAACCAAATTCCTCTTGTGTTTATTCCGCCGATCATCCTCTGTTCGGCTTTCCATAGTCGGCAAGACTGTTCCCGCGGCGGATTCAGCGTCTTGACCGGTAGTCGCTTTATCAACCAAGGCTAGAATTTCCGCCTGTTTTTTCAGCGATTTATCCAGATGAAAGGTCAGTCGCGGGGCAAATTTCATGGTCAATCCCTCGGCGACATGACGCTGCAGGCGTTTTTGGGCGGAATTCAATCCCTGCTGCACGGTCTGGTCGGGGCGGGATGAGAGCACGCTGATGAAAACACGGGCATCGCGCAGATCCTGGGTTATTTGCACGCGTGTCACGGAAAGCAGACCGGCGAGCCGCGGGTCAGAGACTTCATGCGTGAGCGCTTCGGCCACAAGCCTTTGAATACGCGCCTCAATTTTCTGGTTTCGGACAGTCATGGTTCAGATCAATCCCCGCATTGGGGTAAAACAAACAATCAGATAATTTCAATTTGAAAATCGAGCAGTTCAGCCCGTCGTTCCTTTTTAAGATGCTCAACAAGTTTGGCCAGAGCACTTTCCAGAAACCGCGCGTCATTGCCGACCATGACCAGTCCGAGCATGGCATGTTGCGGATGGTCCTGGAAGTCCACTTCGGCCACGGACACATTGTGATGATGATGCCAGCGGTCTTTGAGGGACCGAAGGATGCCGCGTTTTTCCCGCAGGTTCATGGCGTCACCAATTTTCAAATCCACCTGAAGAATGCCAATATTCATCTTTTTACCCGGTGCAAGCCGGGCGGTCTGGGCAGACGCCGGAAAAAATATCCGGTTAAAGCGTTCGCGCCACGTCCACAGTCTTATAGGCTTCAATCCGGTCGCCGACTTTAATGTCGTCATGCCCGGCAATTTTAATACCGCATTCCAGACCACCGCGCACATCGCGCACATCCTCCTTGAACCGCTTGAGCGATTCAAGGGTAAGGCCCTCAGCCACAACCACGCCATCGCGGAAAATCCGGTATTTGTTGGTTCGTTGCAGAACACCGTCGGTTACCATACAGCCACCGATGTTGCCAACCTTGCTCACGCGGATAACCTGCCGGACTTCGGCATGGCCCAGAATCTGTTCCTGCTTCTCCGGTGCGAGCATGCCAGACAAGGCCTTGCGGATATCGTCGGTAATTTCATAAATGATGCGGTACAGGCGAATATCCACGCCACGGTCTTCGGCGAGTTTGCGGGCGGATTCATCCGGCTCCACTGAAAAGCCCACGATAATGGCATTGGACGCCTCAGCCAGCAGCACGTCACTTTCGTTGATGCCGCCAACTGCGGAATGGAGCAGTTTAACCTGTACTTCCTTGGAGAGTTCCTCGGTCATGGTTTTGCGCAGAACGTCAACGGATCCCTGCACATCGGCCTTGAGGATCATGTTGAGTTCCTTGATCTGGCCGAGCTTGATGGTGTCGTAGAGATTTTCCAGCGTTACCTTGCTGCGTTGGGCAATTTCCGCATCGCGGTCAGCGCGGGCCCGTTCCTCAGCAATGGATTTGGAATGGCCAAGGTCTTCAACGACATAAAGCGGATCCCCGCCAACGGGAACATTGTCCAGACCGATCACTTCAACCGGTGTGGCGGGACCGGCTTCGGAAATGGAGCCGCCCTTGTCGTCAATAAGCTGTCGCACACGTCCAGAGGC
>JAJYPG010000127.1 GCA_021795535.1 Planctomycetota bacterium | reverse complement strand
CGGGCACGCACTATTTCCTGCATCATGCCTACCGGGAACGCACCGGAGCCGATGGCTGGATCGCATACAGTAATATCAGCCAAGGCCTAATCCAATGCGCGGGCGTTTGGCTTTATGGCCGGGGGCATCTCTATCCCATGGTTGGCATTAACTGCGTCATAATGGGCAATGCGGTCGCCGGAATGAATCAGGGCTTCAATCTCCATGCGGGGCACAATCTGGCCCTCCTTATTCACGGCGGTATCCAGATAATTGATCAAACTTTCCTGGCACATGTAATGAACAATTTCACGCGGGGTATAAAATGACCCTTTGGATTTGCGTTCCTTCACCTCCAGCAGATTCTCAAACACTTTGCCCAGCATTTCCGGGTCAATGGCCACTTCCTTTTCCAGTGGCTCCGCCTCATTCACCGTGAAGTTGTAACGGTCGAAAACATCCAGAATGCCGGTGCCAGTGATTCCTTCCTCAACGCCTTTGACAGATTTTAATGGCTGGTTGTTTGTAAATAATTCGTTTGGGAGCAGGATTGCAGTTTTTCGCCAATCGTAGTCATTTAGCGGCTCAAACAGGCCGCCATTCAGAAATGGGATGCGGCACTTGAATAAATCACAATAGGCCTCATGCCCGCGGTCTGTCGCCAGGGTATCGTAAAACAGCGGCTCCAGTGTGTCGTTGAAAAAGTTCTCGCGTTTGCCAAATTTTCCATTGGCCAGCTCCCGCAGGAAATCGTGCGGCCCGGTTCCCCACTCGCCACCTTTCGCCACACCCAGCCACCCTTTTTTCTGCAGGAAATAAAGGAAAACAATCTGCCCCATAAGCTTTTTGGCGAAATCTATAGTGCTTACCTTTTTGGTGGCAAATTCGGTGCCGATCGCTTTGTTTTCTGCGGCTAGCTTGTCCAGTGCTTCCTTTACCTCAAGGAAAAGTTGTTTGTAGCGTTCAAAGAATTCCTTGGTTACGGCCTCCACACTGAAGGCTTCCTCTATTTCCGCCAGTGCTGGATCGGATTGAGTGTTCTGTAACAGGGAAAGGAATCGTGTTTGGGCGGTATGGCAGCTTTCACCTGGGCCGACAATATAGGAGAACCGCCGGGCCGGAGTCAGGCGGGTTTCCACGCCAACTTCGCCTGATGCCTTTTCAACCGTGGCATATTCCATTTTCACATAAGAAAATCGCCACGCGGCTTCCGAAGGGGAAACAAATGCAACAAGGGCGGCGTCTTTCTGGCCACGTTGTTTAAGATAGTCCGCCACAAAATTACGCAGTGCGGTACGTGCCCGCGTAAGCTTGGCTTCATCGGTAAGGTACACAACCATGAGGTCAATCTTGCATTGGTCTGGCGCGGTATAGCTGGCAAGACGTTCATACCGCCGGATATGCGGCTTGAATGCGTCCTTCACGTATTTGTGGTTGCATGGAAAGGCCTTGGACTCATCAATATGATTGACCAGATTACCTATGAATCCCAAAAATCGGCTCCGGTCGAATGGCTGGGTGAATGTCTCTTTCACCAGTTTACGGGCTTGTTCCGGATTCATGACGCCTCCAGCAGCATGGACGAGAGGATGATTTCACGCGGGCTTGCGGTACGGGCGGCACCGATGATTGCAATGTAGCGCGTAATACTTTTGGGTGTACTCATTTCTTCGTGCCCCCGCGTCCGGCCACGGATCGGACTTCCAGCGCCCTGCGTGTGCGATCAATTTCACTAGTACTACAGCGCTACTCTCTTTTACGTTCATGTCGTTTTCGCGATGTGATCGCGGCGCGGTTTCGCCATTGGTGGTAACAGATAATATCGGCGGTGCGTTTAGATGCGGAGCGTTGTGATCTGCGAAGCAGCCAGCATTGGCAGAGAGTATTGAGGGCTCGCGATACTTGTTCCAAGGTAATGTCCGGATTTTTTTTTCCTGATTCGGTCCGTGTGAACCGCCAGAAAAAGAAAGACCACCTGGCATAGTGTCATATGTCGCATAAGCCCCACATAACTGCGTCCCTCAAAGTGATCGAATCCCGTCTCGGTTTTGACCACTCGAAAAACATGCTCCACACCGGCCCGGGTAAACGCCACACGCAGCAGCATTTCCACTGGGGTGCCTGGCGGTGCATTGGAGACAAAATACTTGTCTTCCCCGGTATCCTGATTTCTGGCCCAGATCAGCCAATACTCTTTCTCCACCGGCTTTCCGTCGCTGGACAGGTGAACACGCCCCGCCTTGTATTGCCAAAACTGGTCGGCAAGAGTCTTGCGGGCAAGACGGACTTTCCTCCAACCTTTGCCCTGGAATGGCTTGCCGCGGCGAGCGGCATGATCCGCACGCTTGGCGGCATGAGGGGCTTGGGTGGAATGATAGCGCGGCAGAGTGGGAAAGCAGGCCCAATGACGAGGCACTTCTCCAATAAACAGTTGACCACGCTGATCCAACCCCAACAGAAAGCCGGGTTTGCTGCCATAGCCTTCGTCAAAGCTCAGCCAGTCGAGGCGGATGCCGTTGTTCCGGCTGCGGTCCACCTGCTCCAGAGCCATCCGCCATTTGGAACGATACACCACACTGTCGGGAATATGGGCTCGTCGGCAACGCTGGCGATCCGGATTCCAGGATTCTTCCGGAAGAAACAGGTCCGAATCCAAGAGGGCCATAAAATCGCCGTGGCGACACGCCAAATGAACCGTGACAATGCAGTTATCAATCTTGCCCGTGGCCCCGCAATGCTGCCGCTGCACACCGGGTGTTTTATCGCCCTTTTTGGCCACGGACGTCTCGTCAATCCAGCCCACCACACCCAGGGACCCGGACGGTTCCCTGGTTCCCGGTGCTGGAAGATGATCCTGGGCGATGCGACGCTGAACCTCATCGCGCATCGCACCATCATCCCAGCGGTGAAACACCAGAAACTGTTGCAGCGTACGAACGGTAGCGCCTGCAGATAAAGCGATCGGCTCAACGCTCTTACGCGGCAGATCGCTGAGCAGACCGCGAACGTATACACCGAAATGCCGGAATGTTGGCGCGTGAGAAAAGCAGCTGCGGAACCGCGACAGAAATACACCTAACGCAGACCCTACTTCGCTTATTTCTTCGACCGTCATAAGAACCTCCTTGTTCCATGACTGTTCTATCGGATTGTAAACGGCTAAAACTTGAGCAAATAATGCGCTGTAGTGTTAGAGTAATCTGTTCCCGATGATAAATGTTGCGACGTAGCCGCAGTGCATTGTCCGCGCGATTCGTCTGCCAGATCGTCCCCGCCAGCAGCGTAAGCAACGCGCCAACCAGCAGCAGGGAAAGGCATGTCTCAAGCATCATAAAGCCGTTGCGTCGCATCAGAAGTTCCCCATGCCTGAGACCGCCCGAATTACAGCCAGATAAGGCAGCCAGACTGTCAACATTACCGCAAGGACCACACAACCACCCAATAAAACACCCATGGGAATTAAAGCGGATTGCGTCCATTCCAGCGCACGGCGGTAGCGGCAGGCATACCATTCGTGGGCATAATGAAAAATAGACACCAGAGAGTCGGGCAATTCCGTGGGCACCCTGCCCCCCGCAATATTCTGAGCAGCAACAGGAAACAACGCACAGAGTCCTCTGGGAAAACCTGCTTGTCTGAAGGCCTGACCAAGCGATGCGCCATTTTCAATGGCCATTCCACATCGGCCAATCAGGCGTTTTGCAAAACCATTGCTCTGCGCCTTGGCCGCCGCCTCAAGTGCTTCAGGAAGCCCCATACGTTCCCTCCCCGCCTGGGCCAGAATGGATGTTGTAACAGCCCACGCCCGGCACTGCGTAAACCAGCCAATGATGGGCGCATGCCACATCAATCGACTCAAGAGCCAGTATTGTATCTTCCCTCCCCGATGCCGGGCATAAAAGGTCATCCGCAGAAAATAACCAAACAGGAATGCTATAAAAACGCACCACGATATCCAACTAAGCGTAGGGATTGGCCAATGGATATTGAATAATGCACGTTCATAAAGGCCTGGAAAGCCGACCAGCCATGTGCTATTAAACGAATTGAGAATTTTTTCATATTTTGGCCAGATAAAATAAGCAACGCCCGACAATATAGCCAACGCCGTGAAAATCAATACTAAAAAGCCAATAATTGCGGGCCACGACAAATCGTGACGGATGGCCCACGGCACATCCTGGCGAGACAGGCAATCCAGCCGTTCTGAAAGGCGGCCATGTCGCTCGGCTAACGCAATTTCCCCTACCACATCTGGCGGGATTTCGGGCACCGCGCTCGCCAGACTTGTGGATAACGCATGGCCTTCCGCCAGCAGGAAGGCCAGTCGCCGCAATCGCCGAGCGATCGGCCTGGTTTCGCTCCAGGAGGCAATCAAAAGATAATCAGGCAACGGATGATCAAGACGTACCGCCATGGCAATATGATCGAGCACGACGCCTCCCAGGCGATTTCTGATATAGCACATCGAAAAGCCCATGGGGATAAACAGCCACAGCCACACCAGTGCATACGGCACAATCGCCACTGTTAAACCAGCCAATACGGACCACAAAATGATGGAATTAAGGAAAACGTTGCCCACCACCTGCCAATCTTCCAATTTGCGCATTGACTCATTTGGAGAGGGCAGGCCGCTTCCCGGTTTTTCAATACGTGTGTACATATCATCACCCTAGAAAATACCCGCCAAAAAACTGTAACTCTATAAACAGCGGCAACAACATCAGAAAAATGGTCAACCCGATGGTCAATGCCAGCACAATCAGCAAAACAGGCGACATAATCGCCGGTATCGCCGCAGTGCGATGTTCCGTCTGCCGACTGTACGCCTGGGAAAGCGTCTCCAGAGTTCCCGGCAAATTGTTTTGCTTCATGCCCAATTCAACGATGCCGGGCAGACTTGGCGGCAGCATTTTGCACCGCATGGCGCTTAAATCACGGCCACTGTTAAGCACCTCAACCATGGCCCGGCCATCAGTCGCCAGGGCAGGCGAACCAACCACATCGCCGGCAAGCCTGATGGCGGCGGGCAAATCCAGGGCGGAATCAATCCCAACGCGAAGCGCATCACACCATTGTGCAACCAGGGCCAGACGCAGTGCCGGCCCCACAAAAGGAAGTCGCTGCGCGGCAATATCACGTAAATTCAAACCACCTTTGCGGTGCTGCATGGCCCGCAACACCAGGCAGGCAACCAGCATAAGTGCCGTTATGCCCAGCGCCACCATTGGCGCTATACGCAAGGCCAGATACAGCTGTACCGTCCAATTGTTCGATTGGATGGAAGATTGGAAAAAAGGCTCATCGCGTGCCGTCTCAATGCTGAAAACAGAGAGTTTCGGCACCACATACC
>JAJYPG010000126.1 GCA_021795535.1 Planctomycetota bacterium | reverse complement strand
GAGTCGCCCATGGGCCGGGGTCTCGACATAAAGTGCGATCCACTGGGCTTTCCACGCTGCGGCCATCCGTGCCGCCGTGCGCACCAGATTCACGGAAGACGGGCTTGGCCCCACGCAGACCAGCACCCGTTCGGAAACCGCGGATAAATCCCTTTCCGCGTGTTGTTGTCGGAAGGTGTCAATATCACGGTTGATACGGTCAGCGGTCCGCCGCAGCGCCAGCTCGCGCAGGGCCAGCAGATTGCCCATGGTAAAAAAATGCCGCAGCGCCGCGTCGGCTCTTTGCCGGGCGTAAATTTTCCCTTCGCGCAGGCGCTCTATCAGCTTTTCGGGCGACAAATCGACCAGTTGAACTTCGTCCGCGTTTTCAAACACCGAATCCGGCAGCGTCTCGCGAACTTTTATGCCCGTGGAACGCTCCACAATATCATTGACTGATTCCAGGTGCTGCACATTAAGCGTGGTGTAAACATCAATCCCCGCGGAAAGCAGTTCCGCCACATCCTGCCACCGTTTGGCATGCCGCATTCCCGGAGCATTGGTGTGCGCCAGTTCATCAACCAATACCAGTTCGGGAGCGGCGGCCAGAGTGGCATCAAGATCAAATTCCTTAAGTGTTGTTCCCCGGTATTCCACCTGTTTATACGGCAGAATATCCAGCCCCAGCAGCAACGTTTCGGTCTGTGGACGAATATGCGGTTCGGCATACCCCACCAGAACGCCCACACCATCCTCCGCACGGCGACGCGCCTCTTCCAGCATGGCATAGGTTTTTCCCACTCCGGCGGCGGCACCGAAAAAAATCTTCAGTTTGCCGTGGCGCTGGAGCCGCTCCTCGCGTTGTACCTGGCGAAGCAAGGCATCGGGATCTGGCCGCTGATCTTCAGGCATAACAGTTTATCCATTCGGTTCTCAGTGCCGGGCCGTTGCCCCGGACTTCGTACTCAGGCGACTCAGCGCCAGGTTAAGCAGCAGCACATTGACGCGTCGTGCGCCAAGGACTCCGAGAGTTCGTTCCCGGCACATCTTATGCACCAATTGCCGCACGACTTTGGCCGATAGCCCGCGCGCCTTGGCCACGCGATTCACCTGATAATAAGCCGCCGCCGGGCTTATATCCGGATCCAATCCGCTGGCGGACGCGGTTACCAAATCCACCGGCACCGGGCCTTTCTCGCCGGGGTCTGCGGCCCGCAGTCGTGCGACCCGCCGCGACACGGCCACATAAAGTGACGGATTGGATGGTCCAAGATTCGATCCCGAACCGCAAGTACCCGCATCCGCATTATAAGCGGTGTAGGGCACCGGCGATGTTGCCGAGGGTCGGGGCCAGAAATATTGCGGTCCATAAAAGTCCTGGCCGATCAATCGCGACCCAACCACTGTGCCGTGTGGATTACGCACCAGGCTGCCATTTGCCTGCATTGGAAACAGTGTTCCGGCCAGCAACGTTACCGTCAGCGGATAGACCAGACCGGTCAAACCGGTCAGGACCAGAAATACAACAAACGCACAGCGCAATTGGGACAGCATCTTAAACTCCTTATGCCAGGTGCATGGCGACCAGAGCCATGTCAATAAGTTTAATTCCAATGAAAGGTACAATAAGGCCGCCTAGACCATAAATGAGAATATTTTGCAGCAGCAGCCTGCCCGCGGGCATGGGACGATATTTTACCCCGCGCAGCGCCAGGGGAATAAGCACGACAATAATGAGGGCATTAAAAATAACCGCGGACATAATGGCACTGGCCGGCGTGGCCAGGTGCATGATATTCAGCCTGCCCATGGCAGGATAAATACCCACGAAGATGGCGGGGATAATGGCGAAATACTTGCTGACGTCGTTGGCGATTGAAAAAGTTGTCAGCGATCCGCGCGTCATAAGCAACTGCTTGCCAATCTCAATAACCTCTATGAGTTTGGTTGGATTGGAATCCAGATCAACCATGTTGCCCGCTTCCTTGGCCGCTTGCGTGCCCGAATTCATCGCCACGGCGACATCCGCCTGGGCCAGTGCGGGGGCATCGTTGGTGCCATCGCCCGCCATCGCGACAAGTCGTCCACCCTGCTGGTATTCACGAATCAGTTTCAGTTTTGCCTCCGGCGTGGCCTGCGCCAGAAAATCATCCACACCGGCCTCCGCGGCAATGGCGGCGGCGGTCAATGGGTTATCTCCGGTGATCATGACGGTTTGAATTCCCATCCGCCGCAGTTCGGCGAAACGCTCTTTAATGCCGCCCTTCACCACATCCTTAAGCTCAATAACACCCAGCACACGCTTGCCCTCCGCCACGATCAGCGGTGTGCCGCCGCGCCGCGCCACATCCTCGGCTTTGGTCCGCGCCTCGGATGAAAGAGTTCCACCGGCGGCGCGAACATACTCCTCCACCGCGGCCAAAGCCCCTTTGCGGATTTGCCGATCGGGCAAATTCACGCCGGACATTCTGGTCTGCGCTGTGAACGGCACAAATTCCGCCCCCAGTTCATCCATAGCCCGTTCTCTCATGCCGAACCGTTTTTTAGCCAGTACAACAATGGAGCGTCCTTCCGGTGTTTCATCCGCCAGGGAACTTAACTGTGCGCCATCCGCCAGTTCCTGTTCCGTCACACCCTGTGCCGGATAAAACGCAACCGCCTGCCTGTTGCCCAGCGTGATGGTTCCGGTTTTATCCAGCAGCAAAACATCCACGTCACCTGCGGCCTCCACCGCGCGGCCAGAGGTTGCAATGACGTTGGCCTGAATCATCCGATCCATACCCGCAATGCCAATGGCGGAAAGCAGGCCGCCAATGGTGGTCGGTATAAGACAAACCAATAGTGCCACCAGCACGGTAATGGCCACCGGTGAACCGCGCCCGGCCGCATCAACCGCGTATATGGAAAATGGCAGAAGGGTAACACAGACCAGCAGAAAAATAATTGTCAGCTTGGCCAGCAAAATGTTCAGCGCAATTTCATTGGGGGTCTTCTGGCGATTGGCGCCTTCCACCAGGGAAATCATGCGGTCTAAAAAAGTCTCGCCCGGATCGCAGGTGACACGCACAATCAGCCAGTCCGACAGCACACGCGTACCGCCCGTCACACTGGATCGGTCACCACCCGATTCGCGTATCACCGGTGCCGATTCACCGGTAATGGCGGATTCATCGACCGACGCCGCCCCCTCCACCACTTCCCCGTCCGCGGGAATGGTTTCCCCCGCCTCCACCAGCAGAATGTCTCCCTTCCGCAGCGTGGTGGCGGAAACCTTTTCCTCCGCGGCGGTGCGGTGCGGTGCGGCGAGTTTGCGGGCAGGTGTATCCCGCCGCGCACGCCGCAGGGTGTCGGCCTGGGCCTTGCCGCGTCCCTCGGCCATGGCCTCGGCAAAATTGGCGAACAGCACGGTAAACCAGAGCCATACGCTTATGCCCAGAATAAATCCGGCGGGCGCTTCGCCATGTCCGAAGCAGGCCTGAACAAACAGCAGCGAGGTCAAAATACTTCCGATGAAAACCACAAACATGACTGGGTTTCGCACCTGAATACGCGGGTTGAGCTTTTTGAAGGCGTCCAGCGTGGCGCGGCGAATAATCGCCGCGTCAAACAGATTGCCTGCGGGCTTCGATGTTGCCGACGGCGAAGTCATGAATAATCTCCTGAAAATAAACGGTTGCCGACGATACAGCTTTTAGTGCATCATCTGAAAGTATTCCGCAATGGGACCAAGCGCCAGCGCCGGCAGAAAGGTCAAAGCCGCTATCAGCACCACGGTGGCGGTCAGCCACACAACAAACAGCGCATTGTGGGTGGGGAGTGTTCCACTCGACACCGGAATAATCTTTTTACGCCCCAACGACCCGGCAATGGCCAGAACCGGCACAATCAGCCAGTAGCGCGATCCCCACATCATGATCGCCCCCGCCAGGTTGTAAAACAGATTATTGGTGCTTAATCCGGCAAAAGCGCTGCCATTGTTGTTCCCCACGGAACTGGCCCAGTACAAAATTTCCGAATAACCATGCGCGCCGGGGTTGTTCACCGCCGCCACCGCCGATGGCATGCAAACCGCCACCGCCGCGCCCAGCAGCGTCAATGCCGGTGGAATAAGAACTATCAGCACAGCCATCTTCATTTCAAAGGCCTCAATCTTTTTCCCCAGATATTCCGGCGTGCGTCCCACCATAAGTCCGGCGGCGAAAACCGCCACAATTACAAAAGCCAACATTCCATAGAGGCCCGAACCCACACCGCCAAAAATAATCTCGCCCATTTCCATCAACCACAGCGGTATCAGACCGCCCAGCGGGGTATAGGAATCGTGCATGGAATTGACCGATCCATTGGATGCCGCGGTGGTTGCCGTCGCCCAGATGGCTGAATCGGTCACGCCAAAACGTGTTTCCTTTCCTTCCATATTTCCGCCGGACATAAGCGCCGAATGGGTTTGATTCACACTGTGGAATGCCACACCGGGATTGGCGGCATGTTCCGCGGCAACGCAGGTGACCATAAGCGGAACAAATATCAGCAGCATGGTCGCCAGAATCGCCCAGCCCTGCCGCGTATCACCCACCATTTTCCCATAGGTGTGGCACAGCGCCGCGGGAATAAGCAGAATGGAGAGCATTTCCAGAAAGTTGCTCAGCGGAGTTGGATTTTCAAACGGATGGGCCGAGTTGGCCCCAAAAAAGCCGCCGCCATTGGTTCCCAACTGCTTGATGGCAATTTGCGATGCCGCCGGCCCCAGCGGTAATACCTGATGCCTCACCCATACCGTTTTGTTGACCGTTTTCCCCTTTGGTCCCGCCACCGATTTAACGTATCTGACCGGCTGAATAAGTGGCACCTTCCGATAGGGATTCAGCGTCTGCACCACCCCCTGCGAAACCAGAAACAAGGCTAAAATAAACGACAGCGGCAACAGAATGTAAACCACACCGCGTACCAGATCCACCCAGAAATTACCCACGTTGGTGGTCTGTTTGCCACGAATGCCGCGAATAAGCGCTACCAGCACCGCCATGCCCACGCCGGCGGAGACAAAGTTCTGCACGGTCAGCGCCAGCATTTGTGTCAGATAGCTTAACGTGGTTTCTCCGTTGTAGCTCTGCCAGTTGGTATTGGTCGCAAAGCTGATGGCGGTGTTCAAAGAGAGAGCCGGTGCCACCCCCGCCAGATGCTCCGGATTCAGCGGCAGAAACCCCTGAACGCGCTGCAGCAGATAAACCGCCAGCACACTTAGCAGGCTTATCAGCATGACACCCATGGCATAGACCTTCCAGGTCATGGGCATGTCGGCCGAGGAGGCGCAGGAGAAGTTCGGGTTCCTCCTCGACGCCTTCGCCTACGGCGCGCCG